>JAYTKJ010000402.1:0-13739 GCA_043730365.1 Acidobacteriota bacterium
GTCGCGTTCGGGAAGTCCACCGAGGTGAACCGCTCCCCAACCATCAGAAAGCCATGATTCACGTTATCGGCCAAGCGGTACTGTCCAGCCACGTCCCCACGGTCGTTAATGCCCCGCACGTCCGTATAAGTGGATCCCGGATAGTCGATGGTGATGAACCGACCATCTATCAGCTTGAAGCCATGGGTCACACCGGCAAGCGTATATTGGCCGGCGATGTGCCCACTTTTATTGATTCCCCAAGCCAGTGTCTGGGTGGCCTGCGGGAAGTCGATTGTGGTGTACCCCCCGCCTTGTGCCATAAGGGTCGCTGCAACGCCCAGCGCCACGCTGATCGTGAAGAAAAGATTCTGAAACCGTAAATGCATTTTGATTCTCCTTTTGAAGTTTGCCCTGTCGCCAGTCTCAAGAGCCCAGCGGCCGGGAGCACGCCAATATGGCTTTCCTATCGCCGCTCGCCTGTTTTTCGTCTATGGCTGTACGGAGACCTTTCCCTCAATCTCCCCTGTAAGCACCAGAAGTGCTGGCGCGTTAGCTGCGCTGCGGAACAGCACCCTGTGCGTCCAGGTAACGTTAAGAGTTCCGGAGGCGCCTTCGAAGCGACCGGTTCCACCTGCGACCTGATACTGGACGGTGATGGCGGCATTCCCAGCAGCAGGATTGACGCAGCCCGACCCGTTCATGACCGTCACGTTCAGCAAACTTCCGTCCCGGAAGGTAAATACGCCTCCGCCAGACACGATCGCGAAATTTGGACCGGAGCAACCGGGCGGGGGCTGGGGAGACGGCGATAAGTCGGCGTGCAGCTCACGTAATGTAAATGGCCCGAACGTTCCGTCCCCGGCCGCGTGGAGTTCGTCGGTAACCGTGTTGGGTTGTAGATTGATCGTAGTGGCCACGTTTGTCCCCGAGAACTTCATTTTGACGGGCCAATCTTGTCCGTAGACGCCTGCGACACCGAGACTGAGCAGCAGTGCCACCATTGCTATGTTTTTCATGGTTTCTCCTATTGTTCTGGAGGAGATCATTCTCTTCCGCCGGTACAGGCGGAAACGGACGGCGGAAGCGGCCACGTTCTTGGTATATTTTGTGCCAGGAGGAAACGTTGTCTGACGGCCAATGTTCTGCTGAGATCACAGCTTTGCTAAAGGCATGGAGCAGCGGTGACCAGGCTGCTTTGACGAGGCTAGCCGAGGAGGTCTATCCCGAATTGCGCATCATGGCGCGCCGGTATATGAAGAATGAACGCCAAGTCAACTCTCTGCAGGCAACAGCAATAGTGCATGAGGTATACCTTCGGCTAGTTGACGTCACCAAGGTGGAATGGCGGGAGCGCGCACAGTTTTTTGCCATGGCGGCGCAGATGATGCGGCGCGTTCTCGTGGATGCCGCTCGCGCCCAGGGCGCACAAAAGCGCGGCGGCGGCGCTCACAAGGTGAATTTCGATGAGACAGCCCTCCTGGCGAGCGAACCGGAGCGATGCATTCTGGCACTGGATGACGCGCTAACAGCATTCGCGCAGGTTGCTCCCCGTCAGGCGAGGGTCGTCGAGATGCGTTATTTCGGCGGATTGACGGAGGAGGAAATCGTCGAGGCTCTGCAGATCTCACCGCGCACCGTCCGGCGCGATTGGGACCTCTCCAAGGCATGGCTATTACGCGAGTTGAGCCGAAATGAAGATATGGCCAAATGACCCCGGAGCGCTTCGAGCAGGTTGCGGAGCTATTCCACGCGGTTCGCGAGAGAACCGCGGAAGAGCGCGGGGCGCTGCTCGCGCAGACGGATCCCGAATTGCGGCGCGAAATAGAGTTGCTGCTCGCGCAGCCCATTTCCGGCGGTTTTCTGGATCGGCTGGCGATCCAGAACGCTCCTGAACTGCTGCTGGAGGAGTCGACCGTCCTCGCGTTGGCTGCCGGCGTATCCCTGGGGCCATACCGCATCGAGGGCAAACTCGGCGAAGGTGGCATGGGCGAAGTCTTTCGGGCCTTAGACACGCGATTGGGCCGCGCCGTGGCCATCAAGACCACTCAGGAGCGGTTCAGTGCTCGCTTCGAGCGCGAGGCGCGTGCGATTTCGTCACTGAATCACCCCAACATCTGCACGCTCCATGATGTTGCGCCGAACTACCTCGTGATGGAATTGGTGGAGGGCGAGACGATCGCGGCCCGGCTCAAGAGCGGACCTCTTCCCGTGAAGACGGCGATCCAATATGCCACCCAAGTTCTGGCCGCGCTCGCCGAAGCCCACCGCAAGGGCATTGTTCACCGCGATCTCAAGCCGGGCAACATCATGATCTCGCCGTTCGGCATCAAAGTGCTGGATTTCGGGCTGGCCAAGTCGGGCCAGGATGAAACGCTGACTTCCGCCGGCATCGTGATGGGCACGCCCGCCTACATGGCGCCGGAGCAGAGAGAAGGCAAACCGGCCGACGCCCGCTCGGACATCTATTCCTTCGGCTGCGTTCTCTACGAGATGGTGACGGGCGCGCGAATCACGTCCCAGCGGAAGCGCATCCCGTCGCGGCATCTGGAGAGAATCGTGACCCGGTGCCTGGAAGAGAACCCGGAACGCCGGTGGCATTCCGTGGTTGATTTAGAGCGGGAAATCGGACGGGTAAAAGGCGTTTCGAGCACGCGGACCATTGTTTCTGTCGCCGCAGCCGTTGTCGTGGCGCTGGTTGCAGGGGTGGCGTATCTCTACTTCAAGCCTGCCACGAAACTCACCGACAAGGACGTCGTTGTCCTCGCCGATTTCGCCAACAGCACGGGCGATCCCATATTTGACGGCACGTTACGGCAGGGCCTGGCGATCCAGTTCGAGCAGTCACCCTTTCTCAAGATCATGGATGACGAGCAAGTGCGGCGCGTTCTTCGCCTGATGAGCCTTCGCCCCGACACACGAGTTTCCAATCAGGTTGCGCGCGAGATCTGCATTCGCGAAGGAGCGGCGGCTACGATCGACGGCACGATTGCAAGCCTCGGAAAAAGTTATGTCATCACCCTCCAGGCAGTCGCTTGCCAGGACGGTGCGACGCTCGCCCGGGAGCAGATCCAAGCTGCCGGCAAGGAGCGCGTCTTGAACGCCTTGGGATCCGCGGCTGCCGGCATGCGAGCAAAGCTGGGTGAATCCCGCAACTCTATTCAAGTGAGGAATCGTCCTTTGGAAGAGGCGACCACCTCGTCGCTGGAGGCTCTGCAGACCTACTCGACGGCTCTTCACGAAATGCGCCAGGGCCGTTTCCTGGCCACTGTTCCGCTGTGGGAGCGCGCCATCGCCATCGACCCGAATTTTGCGATGGCTTACTTCTACCTCGGGATCGCGTTCGACCAGGCGGCCGACGCGGCGCGCACCCGCGAAAATGCGACCAAGGCCCTCCGCCTTGTGGACAAGGTCTCCGAGCAGGAGCGGGTCCAGATTACCTCGTTCTACTACATGGCCATTGGCGAGTTGGACAAGGCCATTGATGTCTATCAATTGGGTAGCCGCGACTTTCCGCGATTCTGGGGCTTCCACAACAACCTCGCCACGGTCTACGCCGACCTGGGACGATATGAAGACGCGCTGAAGGAGGGCTTGGAAGCGTCCCGGCTGTTGCCCGAGACCGAACCGCCTTATCGCCGCCAGTTGGACGCCTACCTCTGCCTGAATCGCCTTCCGGAGGCCAAGCAGTTAGCCGCAAGATTGCGCGCCAATGGCCCCGACGGACCAAGGATCCACCAGCGCTTCCTCGAGATCGCCTACATTGAGGAAGATCAGGCGGCGATCGCGAAAGAGATTCAATGGTTCGCCGGCAAGCCCGCCGAATACATCAGCCTGGGCTTGCAAGCGGCGTACCGCAATGTCCATGGCCAGCGCCGCGAATCGCGCAAGCTGTTCCAACCGGCGGCGGAGGCTGCGGCCCGCCAGAAACTGAACAAGGCCGCTTCGGAACTCGAGGAAGCCGATGCGCGGGCCGACGCGCTGTCGGGCGATTGCCAGACCGCGCGCCGGCTGGGACGTCCGGCCCTGGCGCTGGCGATGTGCGGCGATGCAGCGCGAGCGGAGAGTCTCGCCGCCGACACGTCGAAGCTCTTTCCGAACGGGACGCTTTGGAATGCGCTGCAGCTTCCTGCGATTCGCGCTGCGGTTGCGCTCGATCGCGATCAACCGGCCAAGAGTGTGGAACATCTTGTTTCCGCCGCACCTTATGAGCGTGGCAATCTGGAGGCGATCTATTTGCGTGGCTTGGCCTTCCTGCGTGTGAAGAAAGGCGCGGAGGCAGCCGCTGAGTTCCATAAGATCCTGGATCACAAGGGCGCGAATTGGGCGAGCGCCTGGCGCTACCCGTATTGGGGACAGTTCTATGCGTTGTCCCATCTTGGCTTAGCGCGCAGCGCTTCGGTCACGCATGACGCGGCGACTGCGAGGAAGGCGTTCCAGGACTTCTTCGAACTGTGGAAGGACGCCGATCCAGACCTGCCGGTTCTTCAGCAAGCGAAGGCGGAGTACGCCATGTTGCAGTGAACGAGAATAGCGGCTCCCGCGGCATCGGCCGATCTCACTAGCCAACCGCGGATCGTCATGGTGGAGGCGTCCCGGCTTGGTCCCCGCGCGCGCTTATCCTCACTTGACGCGCACACTGCCGAAGAGGCTATGCGCCCGCCGGAGCGCTTCCGCGCGCGCCTTGGATCTTTGCTGGAGCCCGTCGCCGGAGAACGATACCGGTTGGCGATGCTCCCCTACAGCGTCGTCCGCCTTGACCGGGCCTAGCCTCAGCCCTGCATGCCGTACGTCTGCCTACCCCGCGGCGGAGCCCTGGCGTGTGCCGCTCGCGGCGCCAGCCAAACGCAGCGAGCGAATGCCTACATAATAGACGAGGTAGCGTTCGCCACTCGAGTACAGCGCGCCTTTCGGGTCTGCCACCAACACCGTGGCGCGCTTGGTGATCCTGTTCACTTTTCCCGTCAGGCGCCGTCCCTCAAAATCAAATTCCACCATCGACCCAACGCCAATGCCCTCTTCCGCTGCTCGCTCCCGCCTGGTAATGAGCGCGTGCGTATGAGCCGAGTGCGAAAACCAACTGGAGGCGGCGTGCTGGAAGCGGCCCCGTGAGCAACTGCTGTCGTGCCACGCCAATTGCTCACCCAGGTGAATCAGCTCATGTTCAAAGATCCGCTGCAGCGCCTCCAGTCGCGTCCCGCACTCGATGCCGCAGGCCGTCACGCCCCGGTCGCTTTCGCCAAAGCCGTCATAGAGGATGCTGATGGCGATCTTGATCTCGAAGCTCACCTCGCCCGTCACGCGATTGTGTATTTTCAGCGTCGCCCCGCCGGCGCTGCTCATCCGGCGCGACAAACGGAAGTCGAGCCGGCTCCCGTTCAACGCCTCGCCGAACAGGCCGCCAAAGAAGCGTTGGTCATAAGCCTTGAAAAGGAACTCGAGATCATCAGGATGAATCGAAACAAAGTTGGGCTCCCGCACGTAACGCGAGTGCCCCAGCAAATCCTGATGAATGCCGCGTACGCCGTCACGAATCGATTCCTCCGGGAGCCCACTGGAAAGCAGTGCTTCAGCCAAGCGCATCGACATTAAGAATTAATGTAGCGCTGCCTGGCCGGTGCCTACAAGTCCATCTGTGTACCAATCTCCACAACCTGCCGGTAGGGCAGCCCGAAGAACCGGTCCGCCGCCAGCGTGTTGCGCGAGAGGAACGAAAAAATGCTTTCCTCCACGACGCCCATATGCCCACGGCTTGACGCAATGAAGCTCTCGCGCCCCAGGAAATAAACTACCTCCTGCGGGTCATACGGGATCTTGTGCTCAGCGCAAGCCTTGGCCAGCATCGCCACTACCTGCGGCTCTTCCATGAAGCCGTAGTGCATCACCACGCGCCAAAACCCGCAGATATCCTTGCTTACGCTGATGCGCCCTTCATCGGGAACCGTCGGTGAGTTGGCAAATTGCACGGTGGCCAGAATCACCGTTTCATGGAGTGAACGGCTCCGCGTCACATAGTAGACCAGGATCGGTGGCACGGTCCGCAGACTGGACGCCATAAACACCGCGGTACCGGGAACCCGCGCCGCCAAGTGCGAGTCGATCTCTTCCTTGGCCCACTCCGTGCTCGGGAACCGCTTCATATATTTCTCGCCCACCAACGTCCGCCCGCGATTCCAGATCACCATCACCGCCGCGATCACGGCCGCGATGAGAATTGGCACGTAGCCGCCGGCGAAAAACTTCGTCAGATTCGCGGCGAGGAACGGCAGGTCAAGCATCAGGAAAAACACCACGAGCGGCAGGGCCTTCGCCGTGCTCCACCCCCATGTCTCACGCACAATTACGTAGTACATCAGCGAGGTAATCACCATGGTGCCGGTCACGGCAATGCCATAAGCCGCCGCCAGATTAGTCGAAGTGCGGAAGAACAGCACCAGCGCCAGGCATCCCACTGCCAGCATGAAGTTGATCTCCGGAATATAGATCTGCCCTTCCATCTCGCGCGCCGTGTGCCGCACGCGCATGCGCGGAAAGAAACCTAGTTGCATGGCCTGGCGCGTCAGTGAGAAGGCCCCGGAAATTAACGCCTGCGACGCAATTACCGCCGCCAGGCTCGCCAGCAGCACCAGTGCGAAATTAGCCGCGCCGGCCGGCACCATCGAGTAGAAAGGATTCTCGGCCGCCTTGAGGTCCCGATCCACCAGCGCCCCTTGGCCAAAATAATTCAGCAGCAGCGCCGGAAAGGCGAGGTACAACCAAGCGGCGCGAATCGGCTTCAAACCAAAGTGACCCATGTCCGCATACAGCGCCTCGCCACCGGTCACCGCGAGAACCACGCTAGCCAGAATTGTGAAGCCGCCCCAACCATGATGCGCGAAGTAATTGTAGGCGTGATGCGGAAAGACGGCGGTGAGAATGTGCGGGTCATGGCTGATCTGGTAGAGACCGAGCGCCGCGATCGTGATGAACCAGACAATCATCACCGGTCCAAACAGCTTCCCTACCGCACCCGTGCCACGGCTTTGAATGCTGAACAGGCCCACCAGGATCGCGCAGGAGATCGGCACGATCCAGGCTTCAAGGCTCGGATTATTGACCCCGATCCCCTCCACCGCGCCCAACACGGAAATGGCCGGTGTAATCATGCCGTCGCCGTAAAGCAGCGCCGCGCCGATGATCGCCAGAAAGGCCAGCCCCTGCACCTGCCCGCGTTCGGTGGAGCGCATCTTCTTCGGTACCAGCGCGAGCAGCGCGAAAATCCCGCCCTCGCCGTTGTTGTCGGCCCGCATGATGCACAGCAGATACTTGACCGTCACTACCAGAGTCATCGCCCAGAAAATCAGCGACAGAATTCCAAACAGGTCTTCGCGGTCCAGCACGCCGCCCGTGTGTTGACGCGCATGAAGGGCGCATTCCTTGAGCGTGTAGAGCGGACTAGTGCCGATGTCGCCAAACACAACGCCCAGCGCCCCCAGCGTCAGCGCCCCAAAGCTACTGGCATGGGGGTGCTGATGATGAGCGTGATCCGCAACAGTAGCAGGAGAAGAAGAGTGGGAATCACTCATGTGGCCAATCTGATATTGTACCGCCCCACCTGGGCTGGCATGACTAGCAACCTGAAAGATAACACTTGACACTGGAGAATCATTCCTGTCTAATCACTAGTGTCTATGTCAGACTTGCGCACGCAGGCCTTCGACGACTTCCGGCGCCGCTGTAAGGATCAAGGCCTTGCCTTTACCTTCCAGCGTCAAGTCATCTACGAAGCCGTTCTCGATTCGCGTGAACACCCGACTCCGGAGTTGATCTACGAGCAGGTCAGACAACGGATCCCCTCTATTTCCCTGGGCACCGTTTACAAGAACGTGAAGACGTTCCTGGATTCTGGAGTCCTCAAGGAAGTCACGCTACATCACGGTTCGCTGCGCCTCGAATCGAACATGACCCCACATCATCATCTGGTCTGTTCCTCGTGTAAAGCGATCTTCGATATTGAAGAATCTGCGGTGGGGCCGGTTAAGTTGCCGGCGAAAGAGTTGCCTGCCGGTTTCTCGATTAAGCAATGCCGGGTAGAGTTTGTCGGCGAGTGCAGGAACTGCCAAACTGCACGCCTGCGGAAGTCGAAAGCAAAGAAGCTGAGTGTTTCGTAGACGGAGATGATTTGGAGACGCAGAGACCCTAGTGTCTAATAAAACGATTCTCACCAGAAGCGCCGGCACGCCAATCGCCGACAATCAGAACTCGATTACAGCCGGTCCGGGCGGTCCACTGTAGGGGAAAGAAGATAAACATATGGAAAAACAACCAACCGAAGCAATGTGCCCGTTCGCGGGCGGTGCCCGCAAACACGCAACGGCGGGGGCCCCAACAAACGCAGCCTGGTGGCCGAACCAGTTGAACCTGAAGATCCTGCACCAGCGCTCCCCCCTGTCCGATCCTCTGAACAAGGAGTTCAATTATGCTGAGGAATTCAAGAGCCTCGACCTGGATGCAGTGATCAAGGATCTGCATGCCCTGATGACGACATCGCAGGATTGGTGGCCCGCGGACTACGGCCACTATGGGCCGCTCTTCATCCGCATGGCGTGGCATAGCGCAGGCACTTACCGTATCGCCGATGGCCGGGGCGGCGCGGGTTCCGGATCGCAGCGATTTGCGCCCCTCAACAGCTGGCCCGACAACGTGAGCCTCGACAAGGCACGCCGGTTGCTCTGGCCGATCAAGCAAAAGTACGGCCGGAAAATATCGTGGGCCGACCTGATGATCCTCACCGGCAACGTCGCGCTGGACTCGATGGGACTCCAGACGTTCGGTTTCGGCGGTGGGCGCGAGGACGTCTGGGAGCCCGAAGAAGACATTTACTGGGGGCCTGAGGGCAAGTGGCTGGGGGACGAGCGCTACCGTGGGGACCGTCAACTCGACAATCCTCTTGGCGCTGTTCAAATGGGCCTCATCTACGTGAATCCGCAAGGGCCCAACGGCAAACCGGATCCGCTCGCAGCGGCCAGGGACATCCGGGAGACCTTCGCCCGCATGGCGATGAATGACGAGGAGACGGTTGCCCTCATCGCCGGCGGACACACGTTCGGCAAGGCCCATGGTGCTGCCGATGCGGACAAGTATTGCGGTCCCGAACCCGAGGGCGCGGGCATCGAGGAGCAAGGCTTCGGCTGGACGAATGGCTTTGGCAGCGGCAAAGGCGCCGATGCGATCACCAGTGGGCTCGAGGGCGCATGGACCACCAACCCGGTGAAGTGGGACAACAACTACTTCGACAACCTGTTCGGCTATGAATGGGAACTCACCAAGGGTCCCGCCGGTGCTAATCAATGGAAGCCCAAGGACGCATCGGCAGCGGGCACCGTGCCGGATGCCCACGATCCGTCGAAGAGGCACGCCCCCATGATGTTCACGACGGACCTTTCACTCAAGGTGGACCCGAACTACGCGCCGATTGCGAAGCGTTTCCACAAGAACCCTCGGGAATTCGCAGACGCGTTCGCCAAGGCTTGGTACAAGCTGACCCACCGCGACATGGGGCCCGTTTCGCGGTACCTTGGCCCGCGCGTTCCGGCGGAGCCGCTGCTGTGGCAGGACCCCGTGCCCGCCGTGGATCATGAACTGATCGGCGAGCAGGACATTGCCGGTCTGAAGAGTAAGATCCTCGCATCCGGACTGTCCATCTCCCAACTGGTCACGACGGCCTGGGCGTCGGCGGCAACGTTCCGCGGCAGCGACAAGCGTGGCGGCGCCAACGGAGCGCGCCTTCGCCTGGCGCCGCAAAAAGATTGGGAAGTCAACCAGCCGGCCGAACTGGCGAACGCCCTTCAGGCGCTGGAGGCGGTCCGGAAGCATTTCAACGGAACGCAGTCCGGTGGGAAGCGAGTCTCGCTGGCTGACCTGATCGTTCTGGGTGGCTGTGCGGCCGTCGAGTTAGCTGCGAAGCAGGCCGGCCACGACGTGAAGGTTTCCTTCTCGCCGGGGCGCACTGACGCGTCGCAGGAGCAGACCGATGTGCATTCGTTCGCCGTACTGGAGCCGGCCGCCGACGGGTTCCGCAACTATCTCGGGAAGGGACACGAAGGATCGGCGGCTGAGCTGCTGGTGGATCGGGCGCAGTTGCTGACCCTGACTGCTCCCGAGATGACGGTTCTGGTTGGTGGCATGCGCGCCCTGGATGCAAACTTCCGGCATTCCAAGCACGGTGTTTTCACTAAGCGGCCCGGGACGTTGACGAATGATTTCTTCGTCAACCTGCTTGACATGAACACGAAGTGGCAAAAGTCCGCCGCATCTGAAGGCGTGCTGGAGGGGCGCGATCGGGCGACGGGCGAACTCAGATGGACAGGCACCGTCGTTGATCTCGTCTTCGGTTCCAACTCCCAGCTCCGAGCCCTCGCGGAAGTCTATGCATGTGACGACTCGAAGGAGGCGTTTGTGAAAGACTTCGTGGCCGCGTGGAACAAGGTGATGAACCTTGATCGCTACGACCTAGCCTGAGGCTGGGTGAACAGAGAGAGCTGTCAACCTGGGTGCTACCCTCTTCCTGTTGTTTGGGGATCGGCAAAAACGGAGGTGGCGCTTTTCCTGGCTCGCGTAGGCCGGATCGCGCCCCCTCTGATTCCGGGGTGAGGAGTCTGCCAATCTCGCATTGTCCGCCCCGAGTGGGCCAGGCCACTCACAACATGCCCCGATGAACCTCAAACCAACAGCGCTCGACCGTTTCATGTAAATTGAAATCCAGGTCCCCGATGCGTCTCGTCTCCATTCTTTCAATTTTCGCCGTTTCTCTCTCCGCTGCCTCGGCCGCGGTTAGCTTTAACCGGGACATCCGTCCCATCATGGCCGACACGTGTTTCCGCTGCCATGGTCCCGACAAAAATAGCCGCATGGCGAACCTTCGCCTGGATCTGCGCGACGAAGCCATCAAGCCCAACAAGAAAGGCGACACACCCATCGTGCCCGGCAACGCACAGGCGAGTCTGATTGTTCAGCGGATCTTCAGCGCCAACGCCGCCATGGTTATGCCGCCCAGGCACGCCCACAAAGAATTGAGCGCCGCGCAAAAGGAGACGATCCGCCAATGGGTTGAGGAAGGCGCGGTCTACGAGGGCCACTGGATGTATCAGCCGATAAAGCGCCCAGTGGTGCCGAGCTCGGCGGGCGGTCATCCAATAGACGCGTTCATTGCGCAGCGCCTCGCCGCCGCCGGACTGACCGCGTCGCCGGAAGCCGACCGGCGCACGCTGCTACGGCGCGTCACTCTTGATCTCACCGGCCTGCCGCCCACTCCAGAGCAGGTTGATGCGTTTACCGCGGACCAATCGCCGGACGCCTACGCCAAGGTCGTGGACCGGCTCATCGCCTCCCCGCGCTATGCCGAAAAGCAGGCGATGTATTGGCTTGATTCGGTGCGCTACGCCGACACTTGCGGGTTCCACGGAGACAATGCGTTTCCGGCCTGGCCTTATCGGGACTACGTTTTGCGCAGCATCCGCGACAACAAATCATTCGCGCAATTCACGCGCGAACAACTGGCGGGCGACTTGCTCCCCGATGCCAATGACGAAACACGAGTAGCGTCGGCGTACAACCGATTGACGCGCACCTCAGCCGAGGGCGGGTTACAGCCCAAAGAGTATCTGGCCAAATACGGAGCAGACCGCGTGCGGACCCTGAGTTCGGTTTGGCTGGGCACCACCATGGGTTGCGCCGAGTGTCACGATCACAAATTCGACCCGATTTTGACTCGCGACTTTTACTCGATGAAGGCATTCTTCGCCGACGTCAAGGAGACGGGCCTGGTTCCCGATCAGGGCGCCAAAGCCTGGGGCGAGGTGATGATGCTCCCCAGCTCCGCGCAGAAGGCAGAGTGGACATCGCTGGAGCAACGCATCGCCGAGGCCAAGCGCGCGCTGGAAACCAAGCGCGAGAGTCTGGGCGCGGCATACGAAGAGTGGGGCCGCGCGCTACCCAGCTTGATGAAGGATTGGGCCGTGCAGTATCCGGTTGCCGCCGCCACGCGCAACGGCGCCAAGCTCACCCTACATAAGGAGGAGCCGGTTCTGAGCGTCTTCGATTTTGGCGGCAGCGTAGTGAGTGAGACCAAGCCCGCCAACGGCATCGTCATCGCCTCGGGCCCGAATCCGGACAACGAAACGTACGAGTTGACGCTGCGGCCAGGTGCGGGCACCTGGTATTCGCTGGGCCTCGAAGTAATCTCCGATGATCGCCTCCCCGGCGCGCGCCTGGCCCGCGGATCAGATCGGCTCGTGGTCTCCGATGTCGAGGCAATGCTTGGGGGCAAGGCGCTCCGGTTCGCGCGCGCCCGTAGCAACATGACGTTTTGGGACGCCGGGTTGTCGCCGTGGAACGCCATCAATGGCAAAGCCGATACCGGTTGGGGCGCGGCCACCTATCGCACGTTCCGCACGGCGTTTCTCGCGCTCGATCTCGACGAGCCGCTCACCACCACCGCAGCCACCACTATGCGCGTGATCATCCGTCACGATTCGCCGTACCGCCGCGCCGTGACGGGCCGCTTCCGGCTTGCGCTGGCCGCCTCGCCACTGGCCCAGCCCATTGCCGATCGCACGCAGAATCCCACGATTCCCGGGCTCTCGGCAGACCTGCGCAAGGCGCTCGAAATCGAGCCGGCCAAGCGTACCGAGCAGCAGGCTGACGACGTAAAAGCGCTGCTCGATTCCACTCACGCTGAACTGGCGCCGCTGTGGAACGCACTGTCGCGCCTCGAGTCCGAACGCGCCGTGCTCCGTGCGCAGATTCCGCAAGTGGTGGCCACCGTTGCAACAGAACCGGCCGAGACGCGCGTACTGGCACGGGGCAACTTCCTGGATGACTCCGGCATGGTGGTGGAGCCGGCGGTGCCGGTCTACTTCGGCAAGCTGGCGACCGACGGACGCCGCGCCACCCGGCTCGACCTCGCCAACTGGCTGGTCTCGCCGGAGAATCCGCTCACCGCGCGCACCTACGTCAACCGGCTCTGGCGGCAACTGTTCGGCATCGGCTTGTCCAGGGTGCTTGAAGATCTTGGCTCGCAAGGCGAATGGCCGACGCACCCGGAGCTCATCGATTGGCTCGCCAGCGAGTTCATCGAACCTGCGGTAGATATGGCGCCGGGTGCGCATGCGTGGGACATGAAACACATCGTCCGCACGATCGTGATGAGCAAGACGTATCGCCAGTCTTCCGTTCCCACCAAGGAGATGCTGGACAAGGATCCTGACAACCGGCTACTGGCGCGCCAATCGCGGGTCCGGGTCGATGCCGAAACCGTGCGAGACGTGGCGCTGGCTGTGAGCGGCTTCCTGGCTGATCGCTTTGGCGGCCCCAGTGTGCGCCCCTATCAGCCGGAAGGCTATCTGGCCGCGCTCAACTTCCCCAAGCGCGACTACTCGGAAAGCCACGGCGAGGATCTCTACCGGCGCGGCCTCTATAGCTTCTGGCAGCGCACGTTCCTCAACCCCACTTTGGCCGCCTTCGACGCGCCGGCGCGCGAAGAGTGTACCGTGAATCGCACGTCGTCCAACACACCGCTCCAATCGCTCGTGCTGCTGAATGACAAGACCTTCGTCGAGGCTGCGCGCGTGTTCGCGCAACAGATGATGGCTGCGGGAGGCAGAACCTTTGACGGGCGCCTAGACTTTGCGTTCCGCCGCGCCGTGAGCCGCAAACCTGAGCCGGCCGAGCGTTCGATCCTGCGCGCGCTGTACACCAGGGAACTGGCGCGATACCGGGCC
>JAYTKJ010000403.1:0-3864 GCA_043730365.1 Acidobacteriota bacterium
TTCCTGGGCAGCGTCGACCGGGAGGTTGTGAACACCCACATGAAAGAATGTGCCCCGGAACGGCAAAGTCCACTCGACTGAAATGGGCACGTGCCCAGCCAGTTCCGCAAGAGCGTTCAAATGAACAGAGGCCGAAATATCGTCATGATCGGTGAGCGAAACCAGGGGTGCGAGACCGAGGCGGGACAACTGGTTGGCCTCCAATTCGAAGGCTTGCCGCGGGGCGAGCGGCGGAGTCCAGAACACTCGCGCCCAATCTACTCCATCCATGCCGGATTCGCAGCCGCGACGCCGTGCGGCAAAATCGATCGCGGCCCGGAGTGGAGGAATCGCGGAAGCAATGCGCGGGATGAATAACATTCCTTCACGCGAATGCAGGGTGTGTCCATGCAAGGACACTCCAGTGCGGCGCGGAAGCGGCGGCCTGGCTTCTCTGTGACGATGAACGGTCGTGTGAGCTCGGTTCATAGAAATTCTTAGGCGGCCTCGATGACGGGCTCGGACACCGTCTTCACCGGGGTGTCCGGTTGCAATCGCGCGGCCCACTGGGTGGCGAAACGCCGCTCGCGAAGGGCGTTGAAAAACGTGGCGACGGGTATTCCCAGCGCGAACGGCAACAGGACGATCGTCCAGGGACGCTCCTGCAGCATCAGCGCCGCTATCGTCAGCACGTCGGCGGTCACTCGTGTCCAGTCACCGGAGACGCCGTGCACGCGGCCTTTTCCCGCCCGCAGGCCAGCGAGAAACCCGGCGGCTGATCGAGCGCCCGGCACCTCCGTATAGGTACGTGCGAGGGTTCGCAAGGTATGGGAATCGCTGCCACCCGTGACGGGTTTGCCCGCCCGGGCAGCCAAAGCCGCCGAAAATTGGTTGGCGCATTCTTCCATCGCTCCGTTCCGGCTCTCCCAAACCGGAAAATGATGTTCGAACCAATCGAAGTCAGACCGGCTCCGAGGGCCGGTCAAGGCGGACAAGAGGTGGTTGATACCGAACAACAGGCGCTGCTCGGAAAGGTAAGCGACCAATCGCGGCAGATCGTCACGGCGGCGCTGCACCTCCACGTGCTGCCCGGCCGAGAGGCCGTAAACCGACAGATGCGCCTCAGAGCCGGAGGGCATAGTGATCGAAACTTCTTCGCTGGCGAAGAAGTCAGGGAAGCGGTCGAGTTGCTCAGCCGCGTCGATGCTGTCGTGGTCGGTAATCGTCACTAGATCCATGCCGGCGCTCTTCAGGCGGCCGTAGACCTCCAGCGGGTCGCTAAAGCTTTCGCGGCAAAAGCGGCGCGCGACGGGAACCGTACACATGCCCGAGTGGATCGTATGAACATGCAAATCGCACCTCATATGTTCCATGAAACGAAAAGGCGATTACACGGGCATGAAGGATCCAACAAACATTTATAACCACAAATGTTTTATTGAAATTTGAGGCAGGGGCCGACAGAAGCGCGGGGTGGTGGCCGCGCGCGCGTTAAAGGGGGAAGGAACTTAGGGACGCTGCTGCGTGGGACGATGAGCGGAAATGTCTTCGTGCTCGAACGAGAACAGGCTGGGTTTGCCCGGATTGACCCGCACGCGCACCCAGTGAACATCCGCGGAACCTGGCACTTCCAACCGCATCAGGGTGTCAATGACGGCGCCACTACGAGTACCGAGAAGGGGCTTGTCGATGTGGAACTCATGGGAGTCTCCGTGGATAAGCAGGACTGGGCGGTTAAAGACAATGGCTTCGTCTTCGAGATGGAAAAAGATCTCGCGAAAGCCCGATTCGAGTTGGGCCGCGCGAACGCGTGAGCCGGCGAAACCCGGATTGGCCTGAATAGTCAGCACGACGCCGGCAAAGTCATTGTCTCTTGCCACCGAAAATACCGTCTTGAGCCAATTGAAGTTCGCGCGATTGCGCTCGTCATACTCGCGGTCGTTCTCGGGCGTCCGTCCGAGGTTGTTGTTGCTACCTAGGATGTGGACGGTTGCAAACAGCACGTTGGCCTGGGACCACATCGAGTTTTCGACGTAGTTAGCAAAGCGAGTATCTTCGCTTTGTTGGGTTAGAGTCAATTTGCGGCGGCCGAACGATTGATTGTTGGGGTAGAAGATGCGGCGGAGATACGCGAGACGCTCCAGCGAGTCGTACGAGCCATTGTTCTCCCGGTGGCAGTCGGTCCACTCGTTATCGCCGGGCGTCAGAACCATCGGCACCTCAAAGCCGCTAAATGCCTGCACGCGATTGGCGAACATTTCATTCGAGCAGAGCGTACTGCCGCTTTTCACGTCACCGGCGTGAACTATGAATGACAGACCAGTCGCCGCATTGATGCTCTGCTGCAAGGCCGGCCAACGCCGTTCGCCCTCCGCACCATATTGTTGGTCGCCGATAGCTGCGAACTCGAAAGGTTCGGTCAATTGCGGGCGATGCCTTTGCAAAAGGCGCTGTAGCACTTGGGGATCAGGGCCGACAGCGGGCCCTTGGGCGCCGAGACAGCAACAGAAAGCGAGTAGTAGCGATACGCGGAGATACATAAGCTGAGAGGCTACCAACCGTTGGTTAAGCGCTCACGACGTTCGTGTTTCAACTGCGTATCAGAAACGGAATCGTAAGGCTGCCTGCATGGTTCGGGGGCCACCGATAGTGGAGGTGATCCGCCCCGCGGTACCAGGGCCGTTGGCCGCAAACGTGTTGGCGGGGTTGGAGAAGGTTGCCTGATTAAACGCGTTGAAGAGCTCCCAGCGAAACTCGCTGCTCACGCGTTCGGTGATGGGGGTGTTCTTCACCAGCGAGAAATCAAATTGGCGCTGGGCTGGGCCGCGGAGGATGTTGCGTCCAGTATTGCCCCAACGGTCAAGCGAATCCGTGAAGGCTGCGGGGTTAAAGTAGGTCTCCAGCCGGTCCTGCACCCGGCCGCTTCCGCGAGCCGTGTCGTAGGTTGCTCCGGGCGCCAAGTCCATCCGGACGCGGCTGACCTGTGCGAAGAAGGCGTTGCGGGTCGAATTCCCGATTGCCGAGAATGGAGTACCGCTTTGGAGCGTGACCAGCCCGTTCAGCGACCATCCGTTCAACCGGCGGCTGCTAAAGAATTTGGGCAACTCGTAGATATAGGCAGCCGTGAGTCGGTGAGTGCGGTCGAAATCCGACAGCCCGCGATTGTTGCGGATATTGAAAGCATCATGTTCCACTACGCCTCCGTCGGACGAGATTGAGTCGATCGACTTGGCGAAGGTGTAAGAGACGTTCCACAGCATCCCGCGCTGGAATCGGCGGCGCAGGTTCACCTGCAAGCCGTGATAAGTGGAACTGGCCCAGTTGCTGCGCAAGCGGAAGCCGCTGGCGCGCCCCAGCCCGAGGAACCGCGGGTCAACGAAGAAGTCGGGGTTGATCAACGCACCCGTCGAGGTGTAGATGTCGGTGAAGCCGTTGACGGGCGTCACGCGGGGATCCTGAGGCTGCGTCATATTCAGGCGTGCCATCAGTTTGGTGCCGCGCGTTCCAACGTAGCGAATATCGAGCAGGTTGCCCTGCCAGGGCTCGAACTGCAGGTTCATCGTCCATTGCTGCGTATAGGGAGTGCGCACGAACGGGTCGATGAAGCTATAGTTCTTGGCCGCAAACGGCTCGGTGGCCGGGAAGGCCGAGCCATCGCCGCGGCGCCAACTCGGTGTGCCCGTAGCGTTGCGAGCGATCTGGACGTTCAACGGGATCTGGAACGGGTTGAGGTTCAGCCGCGGATAAGGGTTGGCCATGTCCACGGGTGCGGGAACATTCTGGTAGATGAAGAACGGAGCCGACAGCTGCATTTCGCTCTTGAAAGCGCCAGAAGGACGCTCGTAGAAAATGCCATAGCCGCCGCGTACGGACAGGCGGCGTGCG
>JAYTKJ010000404.1:0-14008 GCA_043730365.1 Acidobacteriota bacterium
GGGCACGGCGCTGGTGTCAATCTTTCAGCTGCCGGTGGACACCATCGGTTCGAAGTTCGGAGGCATTCCAACCGGACTTCCTTTGTTCCAAGTGCCCACGTTCCGGGCAGACCTGATTCTCCCGCTCCTGCCGTCGGCCCTGACCGTCGCTTTGCTGGCGGCGGTTGAGAGCCTACTCTCCGCGGTGGTGGCCGACGGGATGAGCGGCGACAGGCACAATTCCAATGTTGAGCTGATCGCGCAAGGGGTGGCCAACCTGGCTACGCCGTTGTTCGGCGGGATACCGGCGACCCGGAGCGATCGCTCGCACGGCGACCAACATTCGGTCAGGCGCTAAGACGCCTATCGCCGGCATGGTTCACGCGCTGACCTTGGCCAGCATTCTCTTGGTGGCGGCTCCCCTGGCCAAATTCATTCCGTTGGCTACTTTGGCGGCGGTGCTATTCGTCGTTGCCTACAACATGGGTGAGTGGCGTGGCATCGCTACGATTCTAAAACTGAGCCGCGCCGACATCGCGGTCTGGGCCACCACCTTTGCGCTGACGGTTTTGGCGGACTTGACGGTGGCTGTTGAAGTGGGCATGGCTCTCGCCGCGCTGCTCTACATTTATCGGGTTTCGCAAACGACCACGGTCGCGTTGGTGACGCCGGATTACATCGAAAACGGACGTGCTCACATCTTGCAGGACAAAGATGTTCCTCCTTTTGTGACAATCCTGCGGATACACGGGCCGTTTCTGTTTGGCACAACCGATAAGCTGGCCGAAGAAACCGCGGATCTTACCAGGTTCGCCGCTGTGGTAATTCTCCGGGTGCGCAATATGACGGCGATCGACGCAACCGGTCTCCATGCGCTCGAGGTTTTTTCCGACAGACTCCGGAAGGCGGGCCGAACGCTGCTGGTTTGCGGCGCGCGCGAGCAACCTGCCCGGATGTTGAAGCAGGCTGAATTCGTCAATCATATCGGGAAAGAGAATATTCTTCCCCATGTTGAAGCCGCCTTGAACAGAGCCAGGGAAGTGAACTCCTCGCGCGCCGCCTAGTAACTTGGGCCGTCACTCGATCGCCGAAGCCCAGCCGCGCCGCGATAGATCGCGGTAGATCACCGCGCCCGCCGCCGTGGCCACCACCAGAATCCCCAGCCCGAGCATCGTCTGCCCGAACAGCAGTTTGCCCACGCCGAACAACGCGCCGTAAATGAAGACGCAGCCGGATATCCAGCACAGCACGTTCGCCCCGGTGTCACGCGTCGTCTTCACTTCGGGCGCGAGCCGCGCAATGGGGCCCCATCCAAAGCTCGGGCGCGTACGGCGATAGAAGGCCAGCAGCACGGCCTCGGGTTCGGGCTTGGTCAGCAGCGTCACCGTCACCCAGACCACCGTCGCCGCCGCCGTCGTGATGATCATGAGCCAGGCGAACTCATTGGGTTTGTCGGAGTCCAGTTTCCATACCAATTGCAGCGAAAGCGACGTCACAAAAGCCGCCACCATCGCCGACACTTCACTCCACGCATTCACGCGCCACCAATACCACCGGGCCAGCAACGCACCACCGGTGCCGGCGCCGGTCGCCATCAACAGTTTCCAGGCGCCGCTCACCGATTCGATATAGAGCGTCACCACAGCCGAGATCACCATCAATATAATCGTCGCGACTTCGGAGGCTCGCACGTAGTGACGCTCGGTCTCAGCGGGCTTGAGGAAGCGCTTGTAGAAGTCATTGACCAGGTAGGCCGCGCCCCAATTAAGCTGCGTGGCGTTGGTGGACATGAAGGCTGCGATGAAGCCCGCCAGCATCAGCCCGCGCAACGACGGCGGCAGGTGATCGATCATGATGCGCACGTAGCCGGACTCCGGGTCGCCGCCGGGGAGGAGTAGATCCGGATAAAGAACCACGACGCACAGCGCGGTGAGGATCCACGGCCAGGGGCGGATGGCAAAGTGCGCGAGATTGAACCAAAAGGTTGCCAGCAGCGAGTGCTTCTCATTGCGCGCCGAGAGCATGCGCTGCGCCACGAACCCACCGCCGCCGGGCTCAGCGCCCGGATACCACGTGGCCCACCACACGATGCCGATATAAACCATGAAGGCCAGGAACGGCGTGAGCGGCGAATCCAGATTCGGCGCAAAGTCCAGCATCGCCCCATGCCCGGCGGCGATCAGTTTGGCCTGCATCGCGTCAAGCCCGCCCACGGCACGCACCGAAAATACCGCCAGCGCGATCACCATGCTCTGCTTGATGACGAACTGAATCGAGTCGGTCACCAGTACGCCCCACAATCCGGAGAGCGCCGAGATGAGCGCGGTGACCATGATCATGCCCATCACGTACATCAGGGCCTCGGTCTTAGTTACGCCGAAGATCATGCGCACGATTTTCACCATGGCCAGATTCACCCAGCCCAGCACGAGGCAGCCGATGGGGATGCTGAGATAGATCGCGCGGAAGCCGCGCAGAAATGCCGCCGGCCGGCCCGCGTAGCGGATTTCGCAGAACTCGATGTCGGTCATGACGCCGCTGCGTCGCCAAAGCCGCGCGTAGAAGAAGACGGTGAGCATGCCGCCGGCCAGGAAGTTCCACCAGAGCCAGTTGCCGGCGATGCCGCCGCGCGCCACTAGTCCAGTGACAGCGAGCGGGGTGTCGGCAGCAAACGTGGTGGCCACCATGGATGTCCCGGCCAACCACCAAGGCACGTCGCGGCCGGAGAGGAAGTATTCCGATAGCGATGAACCGGCGCGGCTCCGGTAGTAGAAGCCAATACCAAGGTTGAGCGCGAAGTAGAGCGCGACGACGAGCCAGTCCAGAGAAGTGAGTTGCAACGAAGCCCCTTTGGTGAAGGCTTCATTATAGGGGAACTGAAGTGAGAGAGGACCGAGGGGTCCGCAGGATTGAGGACGGACCCCTCGATTGTGCTACCCCCCCATGGAGGAAGGGGGGCGTCCGGGTATCTTCGGAGTAGATATCCCGGAGGACTTGCCGTTGCTTATCTGTATAGTGCGTTCAGCTTAGGAATAATCTCACTCTTTTTTCAGAGGCCTACTTCCGTGAGGCCACCAAAGAGCGCCAGGCCGAGTTCCCGGCGGCGTCATAGGCCCGCACGATGATCGTATTGAAACCGATAGCCAGGGGAACCGTAGCCGTCCATTCCGAGGTTCCGGTGGCGGCGGCGGTGCCATTGACGTTCGAGGTCCAGGTAACCCGATCCACCGCGACGTTGTCAGATGCTACACCTTTGATGAGGATGAAGTCCGCCGTGGTCTGCACCGATGTCATTTGCGGCGAGGTAATGGATAGAACGGGTGCGATCTTGTCCGGCTGAGCGGCGGGAGTTGGAGGCGGCGGAGCCGGCGCGGGCGGCGTGGGAGGTTCCGAGGGAGTGGGCGTGGGGGAGGGGGGATTCACGGGCGTCGGCGGCGGTGCCGGCTCACTGCCTGGGCCAGACCGCTCGGCGTAAAGCTCCCGAATGGCGGAGATGTCCTCGTCGGTGAGCGATGTGGCGCGGCGATAGTAGGGGTACATCACAGCGCCGGATTTGTCCGAATGACCAAGGCCCAAGGCATGACCCAGTTCATGCAGCACCACGCTGTAGAGATCTATGTCATTGCCGATCTTCCAGCTTTCGGTTCTATCCAAATGCAGATCGCCCGCCAGCGGCTCCGGATTGGGAGGCGCGGGATAGAAGGTGTGGGCCAGGACACGCCCTGGACCGTCGAAGGGATACGGATCGCCGTGCGCCCCGGAGGCGAAGAGAATGTGGATGGAATTGGCTTCCTGCGCCCCGCCGGTGGCGGCGAAATCCACCTTGACTACGCGGCTCCACTCAGCCAGCGCCCGCTCGATCTCGGCGCGGGCCTCGTTTGCCGGCAGCGAGTCTGGAAATCCTTCCAGGCGGTACTTCAGCTTGGCCGCGTTCCGGCCAGGGCCGTCCCAGCCATCGCCGATCTTGGCGACATACTCGCCGACGATGCCCAACTGCGTCAGCCCACCCTCGCAGGAGTGCACACGCTCGGCTCGCGTCAGTTCGGGCGAAGCTGGATAGATGTAGGCGACTTCATCCCATTCTCCCAGCCGGCGCATTTGCTCCACCGTCGCCTCGATCAATAGATTGTGTGGCGAAAGGTCGGCATGTTCCAGCAGCCGGATCCCCTCCTGCGTGGCGATTTGCCTAGCCGTCGGGGCTGAAACGTCCGGATACAGCTCAACGACGGCGGTCCGCCGGGGCTCCCCGCCCTCTTTGACCAATTCGGTGACCAATCCCAACGGAGGATCCAGGTCCGGGCTGATCTTATCGGCCGACATCAGGGTCTCGGCCAGAATTACTTTGCTTCCATCAAGCGACAGCCGGTCTGGGGCATTGACCATCAGAGCTTGATCGGGCACGTATTGCAGAACGACAACCCCTTGGCTTTCCAAGCGCTTGATATCGTTCGGCGCCGGTATGGCGGCAAACTGAATCACCATATGGCGGCGGCCCGGACTGAGCCGTTTGGGTTCGTTCTGCTGGACGGAAAAGGCCAGGAACTGGGAACCGGCCGAAACACGGGATTTCAGGTGCAGCATAGGTTGTGCCGGAACAACGACGGTTCCAAGCAGACCTAGCACGGCAGTAACGGCGACGCGATGCATATTGATCTCTTCGATCTTTGGGTGAGAGGAATCCCCTCGGATTGCACCTATTCCTATAGGGACAAATCATATATGCCTTACCTGCTGCCTACGACCATTGCTTCACTGGTGGCCGTGTCGAGCCTTTGGGCGCAGTCTTCGTTTCGTATTACAACTGTGGCCGGTTCCAACTTCGTCGGGGACGGAGGCACGGCGATAGCTGCGACCTTGTCGGCGGTGGAGGGGCTGGCCTCGGACGCCGCCGGTAACCTCTATATCGTCGATAACACGGATCATCGGATCCGGCGATTGGACCGCCAGGGGCGGATCTCGACGGTGGCCGGCAATGGCAGCGCCGGATTCCGCGGGGACGGCGGCCCAGCGGTCGAGGCGATCCTCAGCGCACCCTATGGACTGGCGGCGGATGCCACCGGCAACCTGTTCGTGGCCGACTTTGGCAACCGGCGGGTAAGGCGGATCGGAATCGACGGGCTGATCCGAACCGTGGCCGGCGGCGGAACCTCGCGCACTCCCGGCGAAGGGGGCGACGCGCTGGGGGTGCAGTTTCTCGGCCCTCGCAATGTGGCGGTGGATACGGTAGGCAACCTCTACGTCTCGGACTATTTGGACCATCGCATCTACCGGATCGGCGTCGAGGGCGGCGTCTCGGTGGTGGCTGGCACAGGAGTAGCTGGCCTCAATGGCGATGGTGCGGGGGTGAGCACCCAGCTCAATTATCCGGCAGGTCTTGCGGTGGACCGCAGCGGCGCGGTCTACGTGGCCGACAGCGGCAACAAGTTGATCCGGCGCATCGCGGGCGGCCAAGTCACTACGGTGCTCGGAGGTCCGGGCTCCGCGGTCAGCTTCGGCTCGCCGTTGGGGCTCGCCATGGACCGCGAGGGCAATCTCTACATCGCCGATGGTTCGGCGAACCGGCTGTACCGGCGCGCGGTGAATGGCGGGGTGAGTACGGTGGCTGGCGCCAATCCTGCGCTCACCGCCGCGGTGCGTGACGTGACGGTGGATGTGCTCGGCGGCGTTTGTTTCGCCAGCGGCAAGCAGGTGATGAAGCTGGTTGCGGGCGGCGCATCGGTGGCGATTGCCGGCAGCGGGGCCGAGATGGCGATTGTGGAAAATGCGGATGCGCGACGGTCGGCTCTGCAGGGCCCGATGGGGCTGGCGGTCGACACGTCCGGCAACCTATACATCGCCGAAGAGCGGCTGGGCAGGGTGCGCCGCGTGTCGACGGGTGGTTTGATCCAGACCATCGCTGGAGGCGGACAGCCAACGGGATCTTCGGTGGGCGACGGCGGTCCGGCGACGCAGGCCAAATTGGTTGATCCGGTGGCAGTGGCCTGGGACGCGGTGGCCGGACTGCGCATTGTCGACTACCAGGGCAACCGCGTGCGCGGGCTGCTCTCAAGCGGCGCCATCTACACCGTGGCCGGCGATGGTGAGCCCGGCTATCGCGGCGATTCCGCACCGGCCTCGCAATCCCGGCTCAATCGGCCCCGTGCGGCGGTGTTCGATCGCGAGGGCAATCTTTATGTCGCCGACAGCCTCAATCACCGCATTCGCCGGATCGGCGTCAATGGCTTTATCTCGACGGTGGCGGGTTCAGGCGTGCGCGGATTCTTTGGCGATGGCGGGCCGGCGGTGCAAGCGCAATTCAATGCGCCGCAAGGCGTGGCGGTGGATGCGGCGGGTAACCTATATATCGCCGATACCGGCAACCAGGTGGTGCGCCGCGTCTCGCCGGAAGGTATTCTTTCCACGGTGGCCGGTACCGGGATTCGCGGCTACTCCGGCGATGGCGCCCCCGCCGCGCTTTCGGCGCTCAACTCGCCTATCGCCGTGGCCGTGGATGCCGAAGGGAGACTCCTGATCGCCGACACTTTCAATCATCGGGTACGGCGCGTGTCGCAGGCGGGAATGATCGAGACGATTGCGGGTGACGGCACGCCGGGCTACTCAGGTGACGACGGGCCGTCACGCGCCGCTCAGTTGAATGCGCCGGCGGGCTTGGCCGTCGATAGTGCGGGCTTCATTTACGTCGCCGATCTGGATAACAACCGCATCCGTATGCTGACGCCCTCGGCCGAATTCGCCGTGCCCCCGCCGGCGGATGCTGCGGCCGTCTCAGAATTGACGGTGATGAATGCAGCCAGTCTCCGCACCGGGCCGATCTCGCCGGGCATGATGGTGGCGCTCTTTGGCACGGGCCTGGGTCCGGAGCGGGCGGCGCAGGCCGAGTTGAGCGGCGGAAGGCTGCCGTTTACGCTCGGAGGCGCCGAGGTCCGGATTGACGGCAAGCCTGCGGCGATGTTCTATGCGGGCGCGGGACAGATCAACGCCGAAGTGCCGCGGGGGTTGAAGGCCGGTGCGGTGATGGTGGAAGTGCTGCGAGGCGGCAAGACCGTGGCGGCCGCGCGAGTGGAGGCCGGGCCGGCCCAACCGGCGCTATTCACGTTGGGGAATGGCGTGGGGCAGGCGGTGGTGGTGAACGAGGACGGTTCGCTCAATTCCGAAGAGCGGCCGGCGGCACGGGGAAGCATCGTGTCCCTGTTTGGCACCGGCGAAGGGGAGACGGGACCTGCCGGCCTCGATGGCGTTCCGGCCGGCAATCCGCCACCGCAGCCCTTGCTTCCCGTACAAGTGCAAGTGGGCACGGCCGGCGGCGAAGTGCTCTTTGCTGGCCGAGCGCCGGGGTTCGTGGGGTTGCTGCAGGTCAACGTCAAATTACCGGGAATCTTTACGCCGCCCGGGGTGCGCGCTTTGACGCTGATCGTGGGGGGCGTGAGCAGTCAGCTTGGCGTGACGATCGCGGTGAAGTGAGTTTGCGGAACAAATGGCCGCCCGCTTGCGTAGGAATGGGCAGGAGGCAATCCAACATGTTCTGCACCAATTGCGGCCGGGAGCAAGTGAACGACGTCCGTTTCTGCTCTCAATGCGGCCAAGGGACGCGTATCGAAACAGGGCCCGGGTATGGCTACTATGCCCCGCGGCGCCTGCATCGCCTGACCTATGACAAGTCGATCGGGGGCGTCTGTGCCGGCGTCGCCAAATACATTGATGTGGACGTCACGCTGGTGCGTGTTTTGACCCTGGTGGTGACGGTTTTCACTGGCGTGGTTCCGGGCTTGATTGTGTACTTGCTGGCGATGATCGTGATGCCGAAGGACGAAGGTACGATGAGATCGGCTCCGATTGTGACCACAAGTTAACTGCGGAATCCGTAAGTCAGCGTGCCCATCAGGTTCAGCCACTGCTGGGTAGGCGAACCAACATCCCGGTAGTGGCGAGCGGCTCCCACGCGATATCGCCCGCCCGCGTCCAACCGGAGTCTGAGGCTCGCGCTTTTGCTGGCCGGTTCGGCGTCGAAGCGCTACCGGCCTTCGACGGCGACGGCCGCTGACTAAGTCAATCGGGGTGTGGGCTCCATGAGTTCCCGCCACCTCTGCATCGCCGGACTGGCGACCATCTTTTGCATGTCGGCGTGGTAGTCCGAACCAGGCGGGCCGGCGAAGACCTCATTGCCGGAGTGGCAGTCGCTTTTGAAATTACCTGATAGGAATTGGCACGCTGCGTCGCGCCACACAGGCCGGACCTTGCGCTGGCTCGAGTCAACGTTTCGGCGATTCGCAGCGTCACTAACTGGTATGGTCGTTGAAGGGCCGGTTCTCCCGAAGACGATGAGCCGCTCGCTAGCGGGACTGTTCCTTTGCCTGGGTCTGCCATTCACCGGGCTAGCTCAGCCGGGGTGCGTGGAAGTGGTCCCGGACGAGGAGTACCATTGCCCCTATCGCGCGATACCCAGGGATTCGGCGAACCTGCTGTATCTCGACACGCAAACGCAGTGGCATCACGCCACCAACATGTACAAACCCAATGATCGCGGCGTAGGCGTGCTGGAGCCCCTGACGCAATGGGGTTGGTTGGGGGGTCCGCTATCCACTTCGCCCCATCTGGAAAGGCTTATCGTGGCGCGCGCCAAACCCACGTGTGCTGCAAGTCCGAAGCCTGGACCGGGCTTGGCGTGCAGTTACGGCGAGGTGATCCCCTGGCTGGCGGACCACCGGACGAGCCCGGAGCTGTCCTCCGGAGGCGCTTGGGTTCACATCAATCTTTTGAAACGCTACGCAAGCCCCAACGCAGTGATCCACGGCTGGAGTTCCTGGCTTCACCGCAACCTGGCCCTTTTCAATGGGCTGGTTGCCGCTCCCGACGCCCCGTTGGTGGCGAGCAACTGCCCGCAGCCCGCTGGCTCCGACCTGGCGTGCGATGCCCAGGCTTATTCCATCCGCTTCGATGCCGAAAATATCGTGGTTGAGCCATACGCCAAGGAGCATCTTTGATGGCAACCGAACTCTCTGACAGGCCGCCTATCCGCTCAGCCTCCTCGCGAGGCCGATCGGTGTTTCGATGGCCAACGCCTGACGCTGGTGCGCCGCCATTACGACGATGGAGACCTGGCTCAGAACTGGGCTTGGTTCAACACGCGGAACCCGGATGGTACCGGTGGCGCCTGCCGTCAGGGACTTCCGCTTCTCCGCATTCCAGTGCTGCGAACCTACGTGGTCGAAGTGGACGCGGCTTGCCGTCCCAAGCGCAATCTTTCGGAAGTGTCTCCGGTCCGGCTTCCGCCGGATCAGCCGCTCCACCGTCAGCTCAGCTTGGACCAGGAATGGGGCGATATGCTCGCGGCCATCAGCCCCGAAGGCGAGCATGCGGTGGTGGCGTCGAACATTGGGGATCCGTCCCGGCCAAACGACAACTGCGCGGCGTTCGAGTTAAATCTGCGTGACGCTGGCGATCCCCAGAGTGGCATAGGGTTGCGCCACGGACACGTATGCCGGTTGGGATCAAACGGGGTTTGCATGGCGCCGGCAGTGCCGTTGCCGACCGGTGATCTGCCGCCTCACACAGCTCTACCTTCGTTCTTTACGCCTGCCGTGGCCATGCCAGGTATCGACCGTAGTGTGATCTATTCCTTCAACTGGAAAAGCGCCACGGTCCAGGTGAACCGCATCGCACGTGCCGACATGTATGGCGATGAATTCGTCGCTCACGTAGTCCTTCTGGAAAATGCGGACTTCGGGCATCCATACGGTTCGAAGTAGTGCCAAAAGCAGCCTCCTACCTTCCCTGGCTAGCGCGTCCCTGCCGCGACGATTGCCGCTGCCATCGCGGTCCTGTGATCCTTGCCCCAGGGCGGCCCGATGGACTTCCTCAACTGGCGGAAGTGGGCATCGAGGTCCTCTATACCCAGCGCCTCGCTCGCTGCAGCAAACACGTTCTTCGCGTCGTACCAGTGGACGGCCCAACCGCGCGCCTCGGCCGCGGCGGCTAATGCGTGGCGGTACATCACCCAGTCGGCGACGTTCTGCGCGCGGTAGTCCTTGATACGCTCGGCAATGGTTGGTGGCAGCGCCGGGCACTGGCGAAGCGCGACTCCTTTGATGCGCCCGGGCACGGTCATCGCGACGGCGTGCAGGCTGAGCTTGGCGTGCCGTTCGACCGACACCCGCACGCGCTCCACCAGCGCTATGGCCTCATGGAGCGGAAGCCACTGCCCTTCGCTGTGGTGCGGAATCTTGGGCAGGTCCTCGTCCACCAGCTCGACGCGGCGACGGTCAAGCAGCGCCCCGTCACCCGAGACCGTCACCAGCACCGCCCAACCGCCGTGATCAGATATCCCGATAAGCCCCTCATCCCTCGACATGGCGCTCACTAAGTCAATCGGTGTGAAACACTTCATCCATCCGCGCCCACCATTCGCCGGGCTTGCGCGTGGGGAGCGGGTCCTGCATGGGCTCCATGAGTTCCCACCACTTCTGCATCGCCGGGCTGGCGGCCATTTTTTGCATGTCGGCGTCGTAGTCCGAGCCATGATACTCGAAGTAGGCAAACAGAAAACCATCTTTCAGATAGATGGAGTAGTTGCGAATCGCACACTCGCGAATGAGAGCTAGCACTTCGGGCCAGACCGCGGCGTGATACTTGATGTACTCTTGCTCTCGCTCCGGGCGGACACGCAATACCATGCCGTAGCGGGTCATACCAACGGAACTCCGGGTGATTGGAGGAAGCACATGAAATTCATTGAACCACAAGAGGCCCTTGACGTTGATAAACTATGGCGAACGCATGAAAAAGACTTTGTCGATCGTTTGCCTGCTCGGCTTGATTTCGGCCGGGGCGTGGAGTCAACTGGCCAAACGCATCCTGCCGCCGCCCGGCGCCACTCCGTCGGTGAACAACGGGCCGCGCGTGGTGGACCGCCCGCAGGGTGCTGAACTAACGGTGCCGGCGGGTTTCAAAATCGAGGAGGCCGCGACAGGCTTTGACCGCCCGCGCTTCATGATTCTTGGCCCCAGCGGCGAGTTGGTGCTCTCAGACAGCGCTGCTCCGGGCGCGGTCTACATCCTGCAGGACAAGAACAAAGACGGCAAGTACGAAGATCGCAAGACGCTCCTTGAGAAGCTGGATCGGCCGTTCGGTCTCGCCTGGTGGAAGGACTACCTTTACGTCGCCGAAACCACGTCGCTCAAGCGCTACAGGTACGACAAGAAGGCCATGACCGTGGGTGCGGGCGAAGAACTGGTGGCGATGAAAGGCTACGGCCAAGGTCACTGGACTCGCGCGGTGATCTTTGACGCCAAGGGCGAGAAGATGTATCTGACGATCGGCTCCAAGTCCAATGTCGACGGAGGTGAGCCGAAGGATCGCGCGGCCATTCACCGTTACAATCCCGATGGAACCGGCCACGAAATCTTCGCCGAAGGCACGCGCAATCCGACGAGCATTCACATGTATCCGGGCTCGAATCGCCTGTTTGCGGCCGTGCAGGAGCGCGATTTGCTGGGTGACGATCTGGTGCCGGACTACTTCACCGAGATCAAGCAGGGCGGCTTCTACGGCTGGCCCTTCGCCTACATTGGGCCCAATGAGGATCCGCGTCGCAAGGGTGAGCAGCCGGAGTTGGTGAAGAAGACCATCGTGCCGGATCTGCCGCTGCAGGCGCACGTGGCCGTGCTCGATTTTGCCTTCTACAACGGCAAGCAGTTCCCGGCCAAGTATCGCGGCGGCGTATTTCTGGCGCAGCATGGTTCATGGAACCGCTCGAAGCGCGTGGGCTATTCGGTGGTCCACATTCCTTTCAAAGAGGGCAAGATTGCCGGCGAGCCTGAGGAGTTTCTCAAGGGCTGGATGATCTCGCCGGAGCAGCGCGAAGTGTGGGGCCGTCCGGTGGGTATCCTTCCGCTTCCCGATGGCAGTCTGCTGGTGACCGACGACGGCGGCAAGAAGATTTGGCGCATTACCTACCAAGGCTGATTTGGCTGGGAACGCTCGGCGCGGCGGCTGTAGCCACGGCTGCGCCGTTCTCGCACAAATTGCATCTCAAGCTCGGGCTTGATTGCGTGAAGTGCCACGCCGGGTTGATGGCCAGCACCAAGGCAAGCGATAACAATCTGCCGGCGCAGGCGGTGTGCGCGACGTGTCATCAAGCGCCGAACGAGATGGCCGTGAAGGCTACGCCGCGCACGACTCGCGTGGGCTTCTTCAACCACTCGCTGCATCTGAAGCTCGGCAATGCGGCGCCGGTGATTGCCGCGGCCATCACGGGCAAGAGCTACCACGCTTCCTCCCCCAAGTCGCTCCCGCTCGATCGGATCCGCGCGTATCTGAGCACGGCAGGCAACAACGCCTGCGCGGCCTGCCATAGGGGGGTGGAGGACAACGAAGCGACGGACCATACGATGTTCCCGCAGATGGCCGACTGCCTCACCTGCCATCCAAAAATCGAGGCGCCTTTCTCCTGCGAGAAATGCCACGCGCCGGGCGATCAACTCAAGCCAGCTAGTCACACTGCCACTTACGTGGATCACCACAGCAGCGGCAAGGCGAACCTGGACAAGCAATCCTGCGTCATCTGTCACGGCCGCAAGTTTCAGTGCCTGGGCTGCCACTGATCCATTTTTAACTTACCTGGCAATCCCGTTGAAACCGTAGATCGCCTAGCGCCGTCAGAGCGCTCAGGAAGGAAGTTCGTAACAATTATGAAGCGCGGAATTGGAATCGTGGGAGCCTTGTTTATCCTCATGCCGGCGGCGTATTCACAGTTCAGAATGGGGCGGGCGGGTTATCAGCAGCATTCGTTTTCGATAGGGGGTGGAGGCGGCATGCCACGCGGGGAGCTACAACCGTTACTGGCCACCAGCCCGGCCTTGCGAATCAACTACGGCTACCGCTTCATGAAGAACTTCCAGGCCGATGTCGGCTTTGACACGGTCTTCCACGCCGCCAGCGTCAAAGATTTCTATAAGAGCCAGTTTGGAGACCTGCGGATCAAGGATTATCAGTTTTTCCTGCCGGTGGGCGGGCGCGCCGTGATTCCGCTGGCTCGCAATCGCGTGCAACTCCATGCCGGCGGCGGCGGTGCGTGGATGACTTATCGCGAGCGAATCCGCCAGCCATTCGGCGATTCCAACTTCCGGCTCGATTGTCCCGTGTGCAGTTCTCGCAGCGGCTTTGGATACTACGCACTGTTGGGCTCGAGCGTGGCGATTGACCGCGCGCAGATGTTTCGGCTTGGCTTCACGAGCAAGTTGTACCGCGGGCGCACGTCGGGCGATTCGCTGGGGCCCATCCCGGGAGTGCGCACCAAGGATCAATGGCTGACCACTGCGGCGGAGTTCAGCGTGAACTTCTAAACTAGAGGTTCATGCCTTTTTCCGCCGACGCAGGCGTCCTGCTCGTTCAAATCACGGGACCGGATAGACCGGGCCTCACTCACGCGCTCACCGGGATTCTGGCCGAGCATGGCGTGCGCATTCTCGATATCGGGCAAGCTGTGATCCACAATACGCTGGCGTTGGGCATCCTGGTGGAACTGGATGAGTCGGCGCGTTCCTCGCCCATGCTCGCTCAACTGCTACTGAAGGCCCACGAGTTGAACTTGCAGGTGCACTTCACGGCTTCGTCCCCGGATGAATACGCGGCGTGGGTTGGCGGGCAATCGAAACAACGCTCGATTGTCACCGTATTGGGACCGGCGATTTTGGGCGAGCACCTGGCCGCGGTTTCGGCGGTGATTGCCGGGCAGGGACTCAACATCGAGCGCATTGAGCGGCTCTCGGGCCGCCCGGCGCTGGAAACGAACACCGGCAGCCGAGCCTGTATCGAGTTCACCGTCTGCGGGCAGCCTCGCGCCGAGGCCGAGATGCGGGCGGCCTTCATGCGCTTGACGCACGAGCACGAAATCGATATTGCCTTCCAACGCGACGATCTCTACCGGCGCAACCGGCGGCTGGTGGTGTTCGACATGGACTCGACGCTGATCCAGGTGGAAGTGATCGACGAGCTGGCCAAGGAAGCCGGCGTGGGTGAGCGGGTGGCGCTC
>JAYTKJ010000405.1:0-8438 GCA_043730365.1 Acidobacteriota bacterium
ACGCTCCGGCATCTGCGTGTCGATGCCGAGCATTTTTTCCACCGAGAGGCAGAACGCCAGGCTGTTGGACTGCGCGCCGAGGTAATCCATGCGCTCGACAAGCGGGATGACCTGCTGCCACTTCTTCTGCTCGCAGGTCTTTTCGATGCCGGTGTGGAGGTAGCCGATATCGGCGGCGGCTTTGAGGATGGTTTCGCCGTCGAGCTCAATGAGGATGCGGAGCACGCCGTGGGTGGACGGGTGCTGCGGACCCATGTTCAGGGTCATGGTCCGGCGGCGGGCCTGCGCGTCGCTCGGCATTTCGGCGAGTGCGGTTTTGTAGTCGCTCAAATGTGTGGCCCTTTCCTCTCTTTTCCTGCTATTCGTTCTTGTAATCGTACTTGTGGCCGTGAATGGGGAAGTCTTTGCGCAGCGGGTGGCCTACCCAGTCTGTCGGCATGAGGATGCGGGTCATGTTGGGGTGGCCGTTGAAAGAGACGCCGAAAAGATCGAAGACTTCGCGCTCATACCAGTCGGCACAACGCCAGACGGAGCAGACGGAATCGATCGTAGGGGCGTCGCCGCCAAGCCGGCACTTCAGGCGCAGCCGCTCATCCTCGGTAAAGCCGGGGCGCTTCATGGAATGCAGGTGATAAATCACCTCGAAGCGAGGCTCCATGGGATAGCGGTCCACGCAGGTGACGGCCGCCAGACGGATGAAGCGCTCTTTGTGCTTGAGGAAGCCCGTGGCTTCCAGAATGCGCGGGGTGGCGATCTCCAGCGTGAGCTCGTTGAATTCGAACTTGCCGGCGACAACCGCGCCGGGCAAAGCTCCTTCCAGAGCCTTGGTCACACGCATCTCTTTGACTTGATCAGTCATCAGCATCGGAATCTCGTTGTCACCTACCAGCTCATCAATGTGTCGTTGTTGTCACTATCGTGGAGGGTTTTTCCAGGTCCGAAAGGCGGGTGGCGGCTCCTCCGTATTGGATGAGCGAGCCTTTCGACCAGTCCAACGCGCCCTTCCTCCATATATAGAAGAAGCCCGTCAGGATCAAAACCACGAACACGAACATTTCCACGAACGCGACCATCTTCAGTTCCCGGAAAACGACGACCCAGGGGTAGAGAAAGACCGCTTCAATATCGAACAGGATGAAGAGCATTCCCACGAGATAGAACTTCACCGAGAAGCGCTCACCGGCGGTGCCGATGGGCGCCATACCGCACTCGTAGGGAGATTCCTTGACCTTGCTCTTGACCTTTTGACCCAAGAGGAACGAGCCGCCCACCAAACCGCAGGCCAGACCCACTCCCAACAGCGCCTGGACTAGCAAAGGAAAGTACAGTTCAAGCGGCGAAGATGGCATGATGTAACTTAAAACTATAGCAGATCTTCTGTCGCCCACGCGAAAAGGCTCATGCAGGAAAATCAAACAAATCTGGTGGAAATAGTTGTGAACGGAGAGGCGCGCGCGGTGCCGGGCGGGCTCAACGTGGCCGGGCTGCTGGCGTGGCTAGGGGTCGATGGCGGGCGCGTGGCGGTGGAGCTCGATCGCCGGATCGTGCGGAAGGCAGCGTGGGACGGGACGCCGGTGGAGGCGGGAGCGCAGGTGGAGATCGTGCAGTTTGTGGGCGGGGGGTTAGGATAAGAGGGTCATGCCGATTCTGAAGCTGCACCTGGAGAATATCGGGCCGTTCGACAAGTTGGAATTGGACTTGTCGGATGGCAAGGGCAAGGCGCACCTGGGGCCGCATATTCTGGCGGGGGTGAATGGGTCGGGGAAGACTACGGTTTTGCGGGCGATCGCCTGGTGTTTGGCGGGTTACGACAAGGAGAGTGGGTTCGACCATCGAGAGTGGAGGGCTTTTCTCAACGGTAGAAAGACCAGCCTTGCAGAGCTCGACGTAGGAGGCAAACTCGCCATCGTTGCGACGCCGACCTATTCTGCTCAGCCGACCGAGGGAGGAGCGCTGGGGTGTGTAGCCGCGTACGCCCCATTTCAAGCCTTGAGATGGCTGGAGCGGCCACCTACGGGCATCGACGAAGGGCCCCGCAAGAATTGGCTGTCTTTTCGCGGGAGTGTTTCGAACGAGGACGTACAAGCATTTTGGGTTTCGTCTTTCTCTCGCGAATCACTCGCGAAGACCAAAGGTCAGAAAAACGGGCGGGCCGCGGAAAACGTTGCGGGGCTGCGCGCTGCGGTCAGCGCCATCTTAGGTAGTGAGAATGTACCCAACGTCAACATCGACGGGCCCTTTGTCCAACCGGTCTTGCAGTTTCTCGGCAACGAGTTAAACTTCTCCCAGCTTCCGGCGGGCTTCAACGCGACGATGGGTTGGGTGGTTGACTATCTGCTCAGACAGACAGTCTTTGCGTGGAAAACGGGCCAGGCTGCAACCAGACCGGGTATCATCTTGATCGACGAAATAGAGACTCATCTGCACCCGCGTTGGCAGCGTCGGGTGCTGAATGGGATTCGGGCCGCCTTTCCGAATACGCAAATCATCGTGACGTCGCATTCCCCGTTTGTGATTTCGTCTTGCCCTGAAGCCAAGGTTCACCTCTTGAAGTTGGATGAAAAGGGGAAGGCATACCTTGATCAGTCGATTGATGCTCCGGCTGGCGCGAGCATCACGGCCAATATCAAGGACATCTTCGACGTATCCAGCGAGTTCGGACCCAAGGTAGAAAACGAACTCGACTCGTGGAACGAGTTGAAGCGCAAACAGGCAGCCCGGAAGTTGTCATCGGAGGAGACCAAGAGACTGAAGACTCTGGTGAAGTCTCTGGCAGAGCAGGGCGAGGAACTGGCCTTCATTGTGTCCGATCCTCCCGTGCTGCCAGAATCGGCAATGAACGAACTGGTGGCGGCGGTCAGCAAACGAAGATGATTCAGATCCGACGCCCTTCGACACCGCCAGGCCTCCTCATAAACCAAGCGAAATGGACGAACAGGTGGAATCGCCGGCCGAAAAAATGGGCGACGGTCTCCGCTCAGCGGCTTCTGAGAGAGCACCTGCTTCCCATCACTCACAACAAGTGCGCCTACTGCGAGTCGGTGTTGGGTGGTGGGGCGAGATTCGAAGTCGAGCACTACGACACCAAGGCGTCCCAGCCAGATCTGAGCTTTGAGTGGACGAATCTATTTCCAACGTGTGGCCTGTGCAACGGGTTCAAAGGCGGCAAAGCACACAACGGCGCGCTACTAAAGCCGGATATCGACGATGGCGAGCTTCACTTCTGGCTGAACACGGCCAACGGAGAGATTCAACCAAGAACTGGCCTTGATCGAAATGGAGAGATCCGGGCAGAAGCGACGATCAAATTGTGTGGGTTGAATCGCGGCGTTCTTTGCCATGCCCGCCGGAAGCAGTATCGATCCGCGAAGAGGTACCTCGACGCGATTGCCCAACACAAAAAGCTTCCCAAGGAGCTAGTTCTAAATTTCGTTGGCTTTCTCGAACCTGGTGAAGCGTACAAACTCGCCATCCGCGCCGCCCTCCCACAACGCCTAGCCCAAGTCGACCGCCGGATGTACCATGCAGCCGACTGAATCTCCCGCCCAAAAACTCACGACCAAGCACTTCTTCGCTCGCAAGGGCGTGCTGTCGCAATGGCATCCGCAATACGAATTCCGCCCCGGCCAACTGGAGATGGCCCTGGCGGTAGAGGCGGCGATCAAAGACAAGCGGCATCTGATCGTCGAAGCGGGGACCGGCACGGGGAAGACGCTGGCGTACCTGATTCCGGCGATTCTAGCGGGCAAGCGCGTCGTCGTTTCCACCGGCACCAAGAATCTGCAGGAGCAACTGTTCTTTAAAGACCTGCCGTTCCTGCAGCAGCACCTCGATCGTGAGCTCAAGGTCTGCTACATGAAGGGCCGGAACAACTACGCCTGCCGGCAGAAGATCTACGACGCCGAGCGGACGCCGGTGCTGGAGGGCCTGGAAGAGGTCAACGATTTCCAGATTATTCGGGAGTGGGAGAAGACGACCGAAATCGGAGACCGGGCTGAGATTTCGAGCCTGCCCGCGTCAAGTTCGGCCTGGTTCAAACTCGACGCGCGGCGCGATTTATGTTCCGGGCAGAAATGCGCGAACTACGAGCGATGCTTCATCACCAAGATGCTGGTGCGCGCGCACGAAAGCGACATCATCATCGTCAACCACCATCTGTTTTTCGCCGATCTATCGATGAAGGACAGCGACCTCGAAGGCGTGATTCCCGAGTACGCCGCCGTGATTTTCGATGAGGCGCATGAACTCGAATCCGTCGCCGGGCAGTACTTCGGCGCTTCGGTTTCAAACTATCAGACCCAAGAGTTGACGCGCGATATTCTGGCTGTGGCGCGGCGGAAGGAGTTCGGATCCGAAGAGCTCGACCGCGTTCTGATGACCGTCAACGAAGTGCTGGAGCGGTTCTTCTCGGCATTTCCGGAGCGCGAAGGCCGAGCCACGTTCAGCGATCCCGAAGGATTCCGGCGCGAGAACGAGCGCGAGATTCTGGACGCCCAGACGGCGCTGGAACTCTTGGCGGCGCACCTGGAATTGATTCAGGGCGCGCCGGACGAACTGATTCCCCTGCAACGGCGGGCCAGCGAGTTGAAGGACAAGCTGAAGTTCTGGTTGGCCGGGGACGATGCGCGGTTTGTCTATTACACCGAGCGGCGCGGGCGCGGATTGTTTCTTGAGGCCACCCCGATTGACGTCTCGGCGCTGCTCACGAGCAAGCTTTTCGACAAGGTGCCGTGCGTCGTCATGACGTCGGCCACCCTGGCGGTGCAAGGCACGTTCGAATTCGTGCAGAAACGGCTGGGCGTGCAATTGCCACGCACGCTCATCGTGCCCGGCCACTTTGACTATCCCAAGCAGGCGCTGCTCTACGTGCCGCAACATTTGCCCGATCCGCGGAGCCCCGGGTTTTTGGAGCAGGCGGTGGAAGAGACGGTCCGGTTGCTGGAGATCTCGCGCGGCCGGGCGTTTGTGCTGTTCACCAGCTATGCCCAAATGCGGCAGTTCCATGAGCGCATCTCGTTCCAGATCGAATTTCCGACGCTGATGCAGGGCACTGCGCCCAACAACAAGCTGATCGAAGAGTTTCGCGCCACGCCGCACGCGGTGCTGTTTGCGACGGCTTCGTTCTGGCAAGGCGTGGACGTGCCGGGCGAGCAGTTAAGCTGCGTGATCATCGATCGCCTGCCGTTTGCGGTGCCGTCAGACCCGGTGGTGGAGGCGCGAAGCCGCGCGATTCGCGAGGCGGGCGGCAATCCGTTTGCCGACTATCAGGTGCCCGAAGCGGCCATTTCCCTGAAGCAGGGTTTTGGGCGGTTGATCCGGAGCCGTACCGACCGCGGCATTCTCGCTATCCTGGATAACAGGATTACCAAACAACGCTACGGGCAGATTTTTTTCGATTCCCTGCCCGACTACGGATTCACACTCGACCGCGGCGACGTCGAGCGGTTTTTCTAGGTCAATAAAAAGGATTCCATGTTCGAGGTATCGGTTCAAGAAACGTTTGCGGCGGCTCATTTTTTGCGGGGCTACAAGGGCAAGTGCGAGCGGCTGCACGGGCACAACTATCGCGTGGAGATCACGGTGTCGGGCGAGAAGCTTGACTCGATCGGCATGCTCCACGATTTTGTGGAGATAAAGCGCGCGTTGCGCAAAGTGCTGGAGCGTTTGGATCACTACAATTTGAACGACATTCCGCCGTTTGACGAGGTGAACACGACGGCCGAGAACCTGGCGTTCTACTTCTGGACCGAGATGCAGAAGGCGCTGGGCGATGGCGTGAACGTGTCGCAGACGCGCGTCTGGGAGACCGATACCGCCGTGGCGACGTACCGGCCTTAGGTAGGCTCGCTACTTCTTGTAGTAGTCGGTATTTTTCTGTTCGAACGCTGCCCATTTTTCCGGCAAGTCGTCTTTGGCGAAGATGGCCGAGACGGGGCAAACCGGGACGCAGGCGCCGCAATCGATGCATTCCACCGGGTCGATGTAGAGCATCTCGGCGGATTCGAAATTGGCTTCGTCCTTCTTGGGGTGGATGCAATCCACCGGACAAGCGTCGACGCAGGCGGCGTCCTTGGTTCCGATGCAGGGTTCAGCAATGACGTAGGACATGGGTGAGGTTTAAACTCTACGTATAGCACACTCTCTTTCAACTGACGGCTTCGAATTGTACGCGCGCACACGGCCCGAGTTGGCCGGTGAGAAGTGGCGCGCGCGACTGTTGGGCGGTGGCGTTTCAAATGTGGTGCTTCTCGCCGAGAGTGCGGCGAGGCGGCTGGTGTTCAAGCAAGCGCTGGGGCGGTTGCGCGTGGAGGAGGAGTGGCTGGCGGACCAGTCGCGCATTCATCGTGAGGCCGCCTCGATGCAGGCGTTGGCGCCGCTGCTACCTGAGGGCGCGGTACCGCGGGTGGTGTTGGAGGATCCTACGAACTTCATCTACGCGATGGAGGCCGCTCCGGCAGACGCGACGGATTGGAAAACGCGATTGATGCGCTGCGAGCGAGACGCGGGCGTGGCCGCGCGGGTCGCGCGGATCCTGGCGACAATGGCAGGGTCAACCGCGGGCGGGGCGCGCTGGCGCGCGGAGTTTGGTGACCAGCATTGCTTCGATCAACTTCGCCTCGATCCCTACTATCGCTTCACGGCGGCGCGGCATCCGGATCTGCGGGATGCCTTCGAGGACGCGATCGCGCTGGCACGGCGGCCACTGGCAATGGTGCATGGCGATTTCAGCCCGAAGAACCTGCTGGTTGGGGACGATGGCCGCGTGACGTTGATCGACTTTGAAGTGGTGCACTACGGCGACCCGGCTTTCGACGCGGCGTTCCTGTTGAATCATCTTTTGCTCAAAGGCGCGCGCGAATTGGGGCGGGTGTGTGCACGCGAGCTCGCGGTTTTCGAAACAGCAGCGGTGATCCGGCATCTGGGCTGCCTGCACCTAGCTCGCGTGGATGGCAAGTCTCCGGCGGAGTATTTGACCGAAACGCAACGGGTGCAAGTGCGGGCCGCGGCTCGTGAGATGATCGCGCACCCGCCTAAAACAATTGAGGAGATTTTCGTTTGAAGATAAAATCGCTCGACGCCTGGGAGATTCTGGATTCGCGCGGGCGGCCCACCGTGGCCGTCGAGGTCTCACTCGAAGGCGGGATCACGGCGCAGGCGCAGGTGCCGTCTGGCGCTTCCACCGGTACGCATGAGGCGCTGGAACTCCGCGACGGAGATCCTAAGCGATACGGCGGCAAGGGCACGTTGCGAGCGGCGGCGAATGTGCGGGATATCATTGCTCCGGCGGTGCTCGGGATGGATGCGGGAGATCAAGCCGCGGTGGACCGGCGCATGATCGAGCTTGGCAAGAATCGCGTGGGAGCCAACGCCATTCTCGGCGTCTCTTGCGCGGTGGCTCGCGCGGCGGCGCTGGCTCGTGGTGTGCCGCTATGGCAACATCTCGCGGCGGGCCGCCAGGCGCGTCTCCCCGTACCGATGGTCAACATATTCTCGGGCGGGTTGCACGCCGGCGGCAACGTGGAGTTCCAGGATTTCCTTGCGGTACCCAATGGCATCGCCACGTATTCGGAAGCACTCCACGCGATCGTGATGATTCACGCGGCGGCGCGGGAAGTAACCGAGCGGCGGGGCTACCGAATGACGGGCGTCGCGGACGAGGGCGGCTGGGGTCCGCCTCTGCCATCCAACGAAGCCGCGCTAGAGCTACTCACCGAAGCAATCGAGCTCGCCGGCTACAAGCCTGCCGAACAAGTGTCGATCGCCATCGACGTGGCCGCCTCGCATTTCCATCGGGAAGGCCGGTACGAGTTGAAAAGCGAGGGGCGCGTACTGGCGTCCAGCGAGATGATCGACCTGCTCGAGCGTTGGTGCGCCAAGTTCCCCGTGATCTCTATCGAGGACGGGCTTTTCGAAGACGATTGGACCGGCTGGCGCGAACTCACTGCGCGGCTGGGCGCGAAGGTGCAGTTGATCGGCGATGATTTTTTCACCACGAATCCGGCGCGCGTGCGGCGAGGCATTGAAGAGCGCGCGGCGAATGCGGTGCTGGTGAAGATGAATCAGATCGGCACGCTCACCGAGACATTCGAAGTGGTGGACATGGCGCGGGCCGCGGGCTGGCGCGCCGTGATTTCGGCTCGCTCCGGTGAGACCGAGGATTCCTTTCTGGCTGACTTGGCAACGGCGACCGGTGCGGGGCAAATCAAGGTGGGATCGATCACACGGTCCGAGCGATTGGCGAAATACAACCGGCTGCTCGAGCTCGAAGCGCGGTCAGGCCTCGAGTACGAATGGCCGTCTCATCGTTAGCAGCCAGCGGATGCTTACAACGGAATGTTCCCGTGTTTCTTCTTGGGCGTCGTAGCGACTTTGTTCTCCAGCATTCGCAGGGCGCGAATGAGCTTGGGTCGAGTCTGGTGAGGCTCGATCACGTCATC
>JAYTKJ010000406.1:0-6731 GCA_043730365.1 Acidobacteriota bacterium
CGGTTTTCAGCCGTCCCTCATTGGCCGGTTTTGGCCGTCCCCCGAGGCTTGCTTTCACGAAGGTTGCCTTTTGACCTTACGGCCTTACAACCGGTCAGCCACTTCGACAGCTATACAGCCATGTCGGTTTTTGGGCCAGTGGATTTTCCTGATGTGGGTGAGGGGGCTCTCGACCGGCGCGCGCAACTCGCCAAGGATCAATGGAAGGCACCATCGGCTGGCTCTCGACATTGGCTGTCGGCGGGTACGGACTATCAAAGGGTGTGAACTTGCTACTCCGTCCAAAATGCTTCGGCGAGTTCTACTATCGCAATAGGGAATGCAAGCAGTGCACATACCGTGAACGCTGCAAGGTCGAAAAGCTGAATAGAGCACAGTTGTGAAAATCCGATCAGGGGTTCGTCAATTCCTCGACGGCTTCAAACGTGATTGGCATTTGTGTCGGCGAAACGTCGGTCGCGGGAAACGTGAACACATCCTGGGAAAAGCGCAGCGCCACAATCTCACAGTACCGTTCCTCTAACTCGATGCCGACGGCACTCCGTCCGAGATTGCGCGCCGCAATCAGCGTTGTGCCGCTTCCGCAAAATGGGTCGAGGATGCGGCAATGCTCGGAGGTGTACGTCGAGACAACTTTCGAAATTGCCCTGAGGGGCTTTTGGTTTGGATGGAGGTGGGGGGAGGTCTGCTCCCAATCGAGCACGTCACTGATTGCCGCGTTTGGCTTCCTCGGACGGCCCTTTGCCAAAAGGTACGCGGTCTCGTGCTGGGCGCGAGTGAACTGACCCAGTCCCCAGCGGTCCTTAATGAAGGCGATGAGGCTGACCGGTCTGAATCCGATGGTCTTCCAAGTCGAAAGAAATGTTTCGGCGTGCGGCCAGCCGTAAAAACTGAAGCAGAGCGAATCCGGTTTCAGGAGTCGCCAGATTTCTGTGAACACCGGCTCAACCCAACTCGATTCGGAGTCTCCTTGGATGATTTCGAGGTCGCTACCCCAACGACCGGAATAGGAAACCAAGTAGGGCGGATCAGTGAGGGCCATGTCGAATGTTTCAGGCTCAAGCTGGGGAAGAATTTCGCGGGCATCTCCGTGATAGAGAGTGATACTGTGGTCTTCGAAGTAGGGTCGTAAAGGCATCGCAGTTTCCTGTTCTGAGCCTCTCGCCCGTTTGTTGGGCTTGGCTCCAAAATGGCTCCATTAAGAGAGCCACTGAGCCAACCTGCTGAAACTGGAACACTTGCTATCGCCTTAAATCGCTGCCGAAGACGCTAAACTCTGGATTTTCAATCCGGGCTCAACTTCCCAAGCTGGACGTCGCCGGTTCGACCCCGGTCTCCCGCTCCATAATGTTTTGAATAGCTTAGAGCGCATACGGCACGGCATGTTTTTGTGAGTTTCGGATGCCACGCTGGACGCCGCCCCTCTAAACTATTGATTTCAAGCGCCTTGCTGACTCCGGAATTTGCCTTATTGGAGTAAACGGAGTAACGCCGATAAGGCTCCTGGCAACAAGCAGTTACGGTTAGTCTGCAAATGACAAGCACTTGCGGGCCTCTCGCGATGGCGTCCAGGCACCGCATATTTGGCGAGATCATTCAGTCACAGCAATCGAGGTTGTTCTGGCAAACCCGCGCTGACCGTGTACCCCATATCCGCATAACCCCGCAGCCGCCGCTCGTACATCCGCGCCAGCATCTTGACGTTCGCGTCGACGTAGTCATACACCTCCACGAAGCGTTTGTTGTCGTGCAAGCGGTGCAGTCGGCCAACATACTGCTGCAGAGTTCCCTTCCAAGAAATCGGCATCGCCAGGAACAACGTGTCCAGCCGCGCATCGTCGAACCCTTCGCCGATGTAGCTGCCGGTTGCGAGTATCACTCGCTGCTCGCCCTCCGGCACGGCCGCGAGGGCCTCGCTAATAAGGCGGCGCTGCTTCCGCCCCATGCCGCCCTTCAGGACGAAGACGTTCCGCACGACGCCCGCCAACTTTTCCTCAAAGTGAGTGAGGTGCTCGGTGCGACCGGTCAGCACCAGCGGAGACCTCCCCTGCTTCACCGCGCGAATGAGATCCTGCGCGATCATTTCATCGCGCGCCTTGTCCGCGACGAGTGCCGCATAGACATCCTGGATCGTCATATCCGCGCCCTCGCCTGGCATGCGGAACTCGGTCAGGCGGGGAATCACCACATGCTCAAACGGCGTCGACTCGGTCATCGCCCGTGCTTGCATTGTGAACCGCGCCGGCCCGCACTGCATGTACATGATCGGGTGGTGTCCATCCTTTCTGGTTGGCGTTGCAGTGAGTCCGATGACGTACTTCGCCTTCACCTGGCGCATCACTTTCTCGAAAGTGACAGCCGAAAGGTGATGGCATTCGTCGACGATCACATGGCCGTACTCAGCGACGAAATCCTTCACTTCGTGATCGTGGTAGAGGCTCTGGATCACGGCCACGTCAATCTTGCCGGTCCGCTTTGTTCGGCCCGCCCCGACCTGTCCAATCTCGTCCATGGGTAGGTCAAGAAACATGGCCAACCGTTCGCGCCACTGGTCGAGGAGTTGCTGACGGTGGACGACAATTAGTGCGTTAACGCCGCGGTGAGCAAGCAGCCAGGAAGCAGCAGCCGTTTTTCCGAAAGCGGTCGGCGCGCACAGAAAGCCCTCATCGTGGCGGATGATGGCCGTAACGGCCTCCTGTTGCTTCTCGCGCAGAGTGCCGTGAAAGGAGACTTGAATCGGCTCACCCAGCCAACGCTCGTCTCGAATCAGCGGCTTGATTTTGAGCCCCTCGAGCAACGAAACCAAATCGGCCAGGCAGCCTCGCGGCAGGGCCAGATGCTTTGGAAGATCCTCACCGCAACCAATCACCCGAGGTTTGTCGAAGGTCGAGAGCCGCATCGACTGTGCCTTGTAGAATTCGGGATTCTGAAAGGCGGCGATGCGAAGGATCCGGTTCATGAGCCCCGGCGGCAGATCGCGCTTTTCGATGTAGATCAAGTTGGACCGCACCAGCGAGACGCTCTCCGGTAGCGGCCCCTCGATCGGTTTCTCGATCCTCCTTCGCGACGGTGGCAACGTCCAGGGGTCCGGCTGATCTTCATCGTCAGCCACGCTGATACGAATGCCGATGAGGTCACCCTCCTGTTGTGCCTGTGCCACCAGCGCCTCAACGGTCAGCGGACTCATCCGCTTTACCGTGGCCAAGTAGGCCCATTGGTCCGGAAAAGGCAGGAGCTGTTCATCGAGAAACTCGGTGTTGTGCTCGGCCCGAGGGCCTTTCTGGAGCGGCAGCGCGATGAGATTGCCGAAGCCGCCTTTAGGCATCGTGTCCTGGTTCGGGAATAGCCGGTCGTAGGAGTCGAGGCCCAACTGATGCCGCCGCTCCATGGTGCGAGTGAGGAGCAGCGCACCAAGCTTGCGAGCCGTCACTGCCGAGATGGGGCGTTCGAAGAAGATCCAGATGTGGGCGCCCTTCCCCGAGCGAGAACGCTCCAGCGCCGCTGGGACACCGAGACTGTGGCAGGTAGTTCGAAAGGCGTCGGCGTCGCGCTGCCAACTCTTCTTGTCAAAGTCAACGGCCAGGAACCAGCAGGTCTCATCGCGTAGAAGCGGATACACTCCGACGGTCTGCTTGCCTGCCAGATGATCGTGTATGGCCTGGTCCGACAGCGGAATGTACCTTCGGGTCTCCTTGTCCACGCGCTTGCGATCTTCAGGGCGGCTCGCGTAGTATGCTGTCCAGTCACGCTCGGCCTTGGGCGAATAACCGTGCCGGCCGTCGGGAGCTTCCCACCGCAAGGCAAAGACGTCTTCGCGCCCGCGAAACAGCGATCGGAACAGGGCGATCTTCTGTTCGGTTGTGAGAATACTTCTGGAAGGCGGCGGCGAAGATGCAGGTGCCGGCTTAGGTGGGTCTGGATCAATATCGTTGGCCTCCAGCAGCAGGCGAAGCCGCTGGATCTCGTCGCGAAGCTGCCGGCACTCAGCCAGCAGTGCCTTGGCCTGATCGGCGAGGCTTGAATGGTCGTCCGGCATCAGGCCCGCCGAAGTATTCGGACGGCGGTGGGCACCGACCGCTCTAGCCGCCCAAACAGTTCGTCCAGCGCGAGCCCTCGCGCGGTCGCCTGTGCTTCAAGCTTCTCCAGAATGGCGTGTGTCCCGAAGCGGAGTTGGTTGACGAGGAATTCGTCCGGCGTGAACACGTCCAGCCCGTGCGGCTTCACCGAATCCGGACCGAAATCCTTCACGTTGAACGTTACGATCACCTGCGCCTCGCAACGCACAGCAGCCGCCAGCACATGGCGATCTTTGGGGTGGTTGCCCATCGCTTCGATCAATGGCTCGTAGTCATCAACCTTCGCGTCATCGAAGGCGCCGGTCATAGCCGCGATTCGCCGATCGGCCTGCGACGGCGTGTACCCCATTCGCTGCAAAGTGGACCGCAGTTCGCGCAGGATATCACCGGACCACTTCGGAGTGTAGAAGGCGGGCTCCTCGGCGAGACGCAGGAGCGTATCGCACAATGGCATCGGCGCCAACACGCAGGTGTCCAGCACCGCGACGAGTCGCTCACCGGGTGCGAGCATCCGGCAGTTCCAGATCGTACAGTCCGTCGGCCGCCTCGGCCCGCGTCAGCTCATCAAGAACGCGGCGACGGTGGGCGTCGCGCTTCGCCTTGTAGGTGAGCAGATCACGCAGGTAAATCCGGCGATGGGTGCCCACCATGTAATGCGGAATTTCACTGCTGTCGATTAGCTTTATCAGGAACTGGCGAGAGACGCCGAGCATCCGCGCGCCCTCGACCGTTGTCACCTGTGCGTCGTTTTGCACGATGGCCACCGACTGGCCTTTCTTCAGGTCGGCGGTGAGTTTCACCAGGAAGTCGTCCAACGAAGCAGGCAAATCCTGAGTGTTGCCGTCCGGGCTCACCAGCTTGGCGTGGCTCTGGTGGATTTGGTTGTAGAGTTCTTGGGTTAGCGGCAACGTCGAGCCTCTACGGCCATTATATGCTTTATTTGCCCCAACTGCTACATTTGTTCCGTGCTGTTTAGAGCGTCTGTCCGAAACGATTGAGGAACTCAGACACCGTCATAATTGGCATGCTGTCGTAGCGCTGCAAGCGCAGCAAGTCTCTGTCACCGGTCAAAATGCATTCGGAATGGGCCGATTGGGCACACTCCAAGATTTTGTTGTCGTCTGGATCGTCTTTGACGACATCCAGAATCACGGCCGGCACGACAAGCTCGGTCATTGCGCGTAGGATTTCGATCGCCTCGGCGATGTTGCTTTCGGGCCAGCGGAACTTGCGGCGCAACGTCTCCACAATCTCTTCGAGAATGCCATCGGAAATTGCTAGACGGATGTCGCCGTCGCTCGCCAACCGAAGAAAGGCCCGCGGCGGACCGTTGTAGTTGAGGGCGCTTATGTAGACGTTAGTGTCGGCGGTTACGCGCACTTGTTAGCGGTTGCCGTGCCGCCGTTCTTCTCTCACTTCGGAGATCAGCCGCTCCACTTCGCCCTCGGCGATACCAAGTGCCTGAGTGTGGCGCTGACCGAACTCCATCACACTGTCCAAACGGCGCTTCCGTACTAGGGCGGCAATCGCTTCATCGGCGAGTTCGTCCGGAGTCCTACCTTGTGCTTGGGCGACTTGGAGCAGTTCGGCGAACCGGGCGTCGGTTAGGTGGATGCTTCGCGCGCTCATAGGTTGTCCCTCCCTATTGTAACGGCGCCCGCCGAGGGGTGGACCGCAAGACTGTGGGCGATGATCAGACTCTGGCCGCAGTGACTGACTTTGGCCGGGCATTCCCGCCAGACCGCGCGGATCGTGGTGAGCCACTGGTCGAGCATCGCGCGGAAACGCCGCGGTCGGGAGTAGTCTACGCAACCGAGCTGGTGCGTCAGGCCACACGGTCCGAAGAGCGGAATTGCCTCCTGTCCTTTTGCGGTGAAGCAGCGGTAAGAGAGCCAGAGGAACAGGTCAAGCACGCCGGGCGCAGCGACCAAGACCTTGACGGCTTCCAGATCCGCCGGGATCGGGTGCGCCATCACCTCGGTGAAGAACTCCTCACTCAGTGTCACGACGTTCTCGCCGCCGGAATCGCGCTGGTACCAGATGGTGGCCTCGCTTAAGAAGTTGAACCTCGCCCGGTGGATCACCCGGGCAGTCGAAGTTGGCTCGGTGCCGAAGAAGATTGTCGCTCCGAAGATCCGCTCGAATGCGGCGATCAGCCGCCGATACTCTTTCCCACCCTTGGACATCCCGAAAGTCTCCAGCATTACCGACGCCGACTTGAATCGGATCGTCTTCGATTGCTGCCGCACGGCCATCGTCGCCAGGAAGATCGGAACCAAGCGGTCCTGGCCGAACGGCAGGCCAAACTCCGGGTGACCGGTCACGTGGAGTACGAAGTTGCCATTCCGGCGCTGGTAGAGCAGTTGGCCGCTGGGCGGACGGCGGAGAGGTAAACCGCACAACACGAACGGCCGCGAGTTGAAGCCCAACAACTGGTTCCCCTGCTCACGTCGCTGACGGACCAGGTGAATGCCCTCGGCCTGCTTCAACCTGTACTTCGAAACCAGCAACTCCCGATGGGTCTGCTCCAGTAGGGCGCCCACTGATTGTGGCTGTCGCAAACTCTGTACGCCGGGAAATTGCCCGTACAGGCGCGCCCATCGTGGTTTGGTTCGAAGCAGCAGGAATGGGTGGGCCCGGGTTTGGTTTCTCTCC
>JAYTKJ010000407.1:0-4955 GCA_043730365.1 Acidobacteriota bacterium
GTGCCAACTGACCGCAGATTCCGCGCGACACCGGTAACTTGTCCGTGCGCGTTGGCGATCGTGGTAAAGCCGCCTTTGCCGTCGAAGGATCGCACGGCTGTGACCACGAAGGTTTCAATCACGGCAGGGCCCGCGCCCCGCACGCCCGAACTGTGGAGACCGTAGTCTCCCCGGAGCGTGGCGTTGTTGCACTTGGCGTTCTCGTCCTCATCGGCTTGTAGCGGGCTGAATAGGCCGGCGAGGGCGATACCGGCTACGGCTGCGATCTGAAAGTTCATTGGGATCTCCTTGGATTTGCGATGGACCGGCAGCAGCGAAATTCGCCGGCCTTCGATGTTGAGCATGCGCCGCCAGTCACATGGAATAGAAGCACCGCGCGGTGGCGCACCGCACGTACGTCATGCAATCAATGAGTTAGCGCCGCATCGGAAATGTGCGATCATGCGATCCAGCCCTATGCCCGTGTCGCGCGAATCGATCCTGGAGGAACTTCAGAAGCTCCTCACTAGCACTCTGTTTGAGAACGCGGGCCGCTCCAGCACCCTGATCAAGTATTTAGTCCAAGAGACCGTCGACGACCGGGCCGATCGCCTGAAGGAGTACACGATTGGAGCCGAAGCGCTCGGCCGGGGCGATGCCTTCGACCCCCGCACCGATCCGATCGTGAGAGCCGAAGCGTCACGTCTCCGGGGCCGGCTCGAACGCTACTACGCTGCCGAGGGGCGGGCCGATCCAATCACGATCATGCTGCCGAAGGGCAGCTACGTACCCCAGTTTCTCGAGCGAAGCTGCCACGAGGGCGACGCCGAGATTCCCGCGACCAGCCGGTGGCCCATTTGGCTGGCCCTCGGAACGTTTGGCGCCTTGTGCCTGATGGGGCTCGGTATCTGGGCATGGCCACGTTCCCAGCGGCAGGCGGATGCTTCGATGGTCCAATTCGATGTCGAGTTGAAGACCAAAGGCGCGGTGGGATCTGAAGTGGGCACTGACGTCGTGATCTCCCCAGACGGCGCGCGGATCGTGTTTGTCTCGCGCACCGCGGACGGCAACACTCACCTGAATGCGCGCAGCCTGAGTCAACCAGAGGCCGTGGAGTTGCCTGAAACCGAAGGCGCGCGGGGGCCCTTTTTCTCGCCAGACGGCCGCTGGGTGGGTTTCTGGGCCGGCGGCAGGCTGCAGAAGATACCTGTCGACGGTGGATCGCCGGTGGCCCTGTGCGAGGCGCCAGACTTACTCGGCTCCAGTTGGAGCGACCACCGCTTCATCATCGCCTCGTTCGGCGGCACGGCGTTGATGCGCATATCCGCGGCGGGCGGGACACCCACTGTGGTCGCGGACTTCAAATCGGAATCGATCCTCCCGGTGTGGCCGCAACTGTTGCCCGGCGGTAAGTCGATTTTGTTCACCGGCTTGGGCGTGGCGGGTCCGAATGGCGCGGCTATCTACACGCTAACTATGGTTACCGGCGAGGTTAAGGAGGTGGTGCGCGGCGGCACGTACGGGCGATATCTACCCGGTGGGTATGTAACTTACGTCAATCAGGGAACGCTTTTCGCCTTGCCGTTTGACCTGGAAATCCTGCAACCGCTTGGCGCGCCGGTCCCGGTGCTTGAGAAGGTGGCCTATTCTTCTACCTTCGGATTCGCACAACTCGATTTCTCGGAGACGAGCACCGTTGTATATCGCAAAAACAGCGGAGGCCAGATGAGAATACAGTGGCTGGATAGCGCCGGTCGCACCGAGCCTCTGCTGGCCAAGCCGGGCGTGTATCTCTGGCCACGCCTATCGCCCGATGGAGAACGGCTGGCCGTTTCGGTAACGGAAGGAGGCGTCTCTAACGTCACGATCTACGATAGGAAACTGGACCGCCTCACCCCGTTGGCGACGGCCGGTCGAACACTTTCGCTGTGGACTCCCGATGGGCGCGCACTGATCCTGGGTGGGCCCAACGGCCTCGCCTGGCTGCAGCCGGACAGCGCCAAGGCTCCCGAACTCCTCACCAAGAGCGGCAATATTCAAGTGCCATGGTCGTTCGCTCCCGGCGGCCGGCGTCTCGCCTACCACGAGCGGAATCCGGCGACCGGGTTCGATCTCTGGACGGTGCCAATCAAGACAACTGGTGGCGTTCTCAGCGCAGGCAAACCGGAGCCTTTCCTGCGGACTCCGGCGTACGAGACCTACCCGGCGTTCTCACCCGATGGGAATTGGATCGCGTATGGATCGAACGAGTCCATTGGTTGGGAAGTGTACGTGCGGGCGTTTCCGGACAACGGCTCAAAGGTGAAGGTGTCTATCGCCGGAGGAAGAATCGCCGCTTGGTCTGGGGAAGGACACGAGTTGCTGTACAGAACCGATGACCAGAAAATCATGGCGGCCACCTGCTCCATCAAAGGCGGTTCGTTCGTCGTGGATTCGGTTCGCCAGTGGACGCCGGCCCGGCTCGCCGAAACCGGCGTGCTGGCGAACTTCGATCTGGCGGCGGACGGCAAGAGAATAGTGGCGCTGGTTCCCTCCGGCAAGCCCGAGGACCAGCAGTCCGAGAATCACGTTACGTTCATGCTGAACTTCATTGCAGAGATCGAGCGGCGCGTGCCGGTTCCAGGGCGCGTCATCTTTCGCCGCCGGTAAAGCCTAGCGTGGAGTAATCAGTCCGCCCAGCTTATCCGCTTCGCCCGAGGCGTGGCGCGGGTAGCGCGTCGAATAGGCCTCCAGATACTTCAGCCCGGCGCCGGTGTTGTAGATCACCATCTTTTCATCCGGCTTCAGGAAGCCGCTGGCGAGCAGCTTTTCGAGGGCCGATACGCAAGCCGCGCCTTCAGGCGCCACAAATAGCCCCTCGTCGGCAGCCAGTTGAATGCCGGCTGTGATCATCTCTTCATCCGAAACCGCAATCGCGGCGCCGCCGCTCTTCCGTACCGCTTCCAGCACCAGGAAATCGCCGAGCGGCTTGGGCACACGCAACCCGCTCGCCACCGTGTAGGCGTTCTGCCAGAATTCGCTCGACGCCGCGCCCTTCTCAAAGGCGCGCACAATCGGCTGGCAGCCTTCCACCTGAACCGCGATCATCTTGGGACGCTTGGGGCCGATCCACCCGAGCGTCTCCATCTCCTCAAACGCCTTCCACATGCCGATCATGCCCACGCCGCCGCCAGTAGGATAGAAGATCACGTCAGGCAACTGCCATTGGAATTGCTCGGCCACTTCATAGCCCATGGTCTTCTTGCCCTCGATGCGATAGGGTTCCTTGAGCGTGGACACTTCAAACCAGCCTTCAGCCGCTTTGCGTTCACCCACGATGCGGCCGCAATCGCTGATCAACCCGTCCACTAGCGTGACGTGCGCGCCGAAAGCCTTGCACTCGATGAAATTCGATTGCGGCACGTCGCGAGGCATGAAGATGTGGCACTCGATGCCGGCGGCCGCGGCATAAGCGGCCGAAGCGCTGGCGGCGTTGCCCGCCGAGGGGATCGCAATCTTTTTGATGCCGAGCTCGGCGCACATCGAGATGGCGCAAGACAGACCGCGGGCTTTGAAGGATCCCGTCGGGTTGATGCCTTCGTCCTTCACCCAGAGGTGCTTCATGCCGAGGCGGGCGGCGGTGCGCTTGGTCGAGATCAGCGGCGTGAAACCTTCGCCGAGCGACACCAGGCACTCGGGCCGGGACACGGGCAGGACGGGCGCGTAACGCCACATCGAAGCAGGCGCGCGCATGAGCCACTCGCGGCTCCAGTTCTGGCGGGCCTTCTCCAGGTCGTAGCGCACCAGGAGCGGCGCGGCGCATTTCACGCAAAGATTGTGGGCTTGGCCGGCGGCGTGGCGCTCGCCGCATTTGCTGCATTCCAGGTGCGAGAGTGTGGTCATAGTAGGACTTTTTTAGGAGCTTTCATGATACCAGCGTCATTTCCCGGTACACGTTTGCGGTGGGCGTGGCGTCATAATTGAGTGAATGCGCAAGTTGCTCGTGTCTGTGCTCGGCTTGGCGGCAGGATTGCCCTTGCTCGCCGGCGAGCAGGCGGTGCTGCGCAACGGCTTCCGCGTGGCGGCTGAGCGGCATGAAGTGGCCGACGGCGTGGTGAGGCTCTTTACGGCGACGGGCGTGATTGAAATGGAAGCGGGCCGCGTGGAGGGCTTCGAGCCTGACGAGGCGCGCCCGGCGGCGCCAGTCGCGGTAACGGCAAAGAAGGCGGCCGCGATGCCCTTGCCCGCGCCTGCCGATCCGAAAAAACTACTGGATCTGGCGGCGGAGCGGTACGGGGTGCCGGCGGCGTTCCTGCACAGCGTGGCGCGAACCGAATCGGCGTATCGCGTAGATGCGCTATCAGCCAAGGGCGCGATCGGTGTCATGCAGTTGATGCCGGGCACGGCCGCCGAGCTGGGCGCCGATCCGCGAGACCCTGAGCAGAATATCGACGCTGGCGCGCGGCACTTGCGCGATCTGCTCGACAAGTACGACGGCTCGGCTCACAAAGCGCTCTCAGCCTATAACGCCGGCGCCGCGGCCGTGCAGAAGTATGGCGGCGTGCCACCGTACGCAGAGACAGTCAACTACGTGCATCGCGTGTTGAGCACGTATCACACGCTGTCGGCGGACAAGTCCAAATAGATAGAAAAAGGCCAGAAGCGTGTGCCTGCCTCTGGCCTCAGTTAAGGTTGAACGGTTTCTAACGCCGGCTCGGGTCTTAGGAACCCTGAGTGGCGGCGGTTGACATCGCGTCTGAAATTTTCGAAAAGATCGTGCTGATGCTGGTGGCCACGCCCGGCATGATCGCACCGGCGGCCACGGCCACGAAGCCGGCCATCAAAGCATATTCAATCAAGTCCTGGCCGCGCGTGTCTTTCCAGATTCGCAGTTTCCAAACTAAGTTCGTAACGTTCCTCATCTTTACCTCTCTCCTGCCATCAAGGCCAATCAAGCCCTGAATCAAACTTATCATCGGGCGGTTTGAAGGCATATT
>JAYTKJ010000408.1:0-2201 GCA_043730365.1 Acidobacteriota bacterium
CAGTTGCGGCTGCGCCGGGATTCGCTGATGGTTCGCAGCGGGGCGGGGGAACTACTGGTGGCGGCGACGTCGGCGGCGAGCGCCGAACGGCGGCGGATACTGGAAAAAGCGGGCGTGGAAGTGGTGATTCTGGACGGCTCCGACGGGAGGACGAATTTGCGCGCGCTGGTGGAACTCCTGGCCGGGCGGCAGTATCAATCGCTGATGATTGAGGCGGGCAGCAAGGTGAATGGCGCGGCGCTGGACGCTGGCATTGTGGACAAGATTTTCTTCTATTACGCGCCGAAGATTTTTGGCGGGTTGCAGTCTTTGCCGGTGGCGGGCGGGCGCGGACGGCGGCGGCGCGCGGATGCGATGCTGTTCCGGAATGTGCGTTTGCACCCGATGAGCCGGGATGAGTTCGCGGTGGAGGCGTGGGTGGCGCGAGGAGCGAGAGTCTGATGTTTACCGGAATTGTGGAGGAGTTGGGCGCGGTCGAGTCGATGGAGCGGCGCGGGGACGGCGCGCGGCTGCGGATTGGCTGTTCCAAAGTGCTGGCGGATGCGTTCACGGGCGCGAGCATCGCGGTGAACGGCGTTTGCCTGACGGCGGTGGATCTGCGTCCCGGGAGCTTCACGGCCGACGTGGCGCCGGAGACCATGGCACGAACGAACATTGGAAATTTGCGTGCCGGGCGGCGCGTAAATCTGGAGCGCCCAATGTCCCCGGCGGGCCGGCTGGGAGGGCACATTGTGCAGGGGCATGTGGATGGGACGGGTGAGTTTCTGGATCTCAAGTCGATCGGCAACGACAACTGGTGGCTGCGCGTCGGCGTGCCGGAGACATTGGACCGCTATTTGGTGTGGAAAGGTTCGGTGGCGATTGACGGCGTTAGCCTGACCGTGGCGTCCATGGAGAATCGCGTGTTGGGCGTGACGATCATCCCGCACACGTTTCAAACGACGACGCTGGGCAAATACCAGCCCGGGGACCGCGTGAATCTGGAAACCGACGTATTGGCGAAGTATGTGGAGAAGCTCATGACTTGGCGCGGGTCGGATTCTTTGCACTTGGAGCGTCTGAAAGAACTGGGATATTAGCTGAGGACCAGGTTGCCCTTCGACCGGAGAAACTTCATCCGCGCGGGATCCATGAAGCGGCGGACGCGCATTCCAGGTCCGGATATTGCAACTCACCGTCCGGATTCCAATGCGCGGTCTTCCTATTTACGCCGCGGAAACGCGTCGCTGGACGTGGAGACATGCCTGTACTTGCCGCGGCTCGACTCGACCAATTGCTCCCGATGCGGTTTGCTTGCAAAGACAACTCCAAGGGTTAACCGCTCATCTGAACAAGGCGTGCGGGAAATTGCGCGCCCTGCAATCGCATCTCGAGGAACTGACTTTCCGCACCGGCCGGGAGACCCTGGACCAGCTCTGCCGCCTCCAGTTCGGCAAAACCATTCTATTCACCGACAACGAGGGCTGGACCGACGAACAGATTGTATCGGCCTACCGCTCCCAGTACCACATTGAGGACGCCTTCAAACAGATGAAGAACCCGCACTTCCTGGTAGTTGGCGGGGTTGGCGAAACCTCTCGTGGCGCTGATGGGGAACTCGCACAGAAGCAGGTTGCCGGCACCGCGTCAAAAAACTTCACGAAACATTAAACGAAATTTACTTCTGAGGCGTCAAAGTAAATCAGAACTGCCTTTTTCCGATTGGAGAACACACCGCCGTGGGTGCTTTCGCCATCCTCTTGATCGCATTTTGCCTTGGTTTGGCATCATGCACGACCCGCGCCGGCGGGCCTGTCGACTCCCCGGTCCGCGCCGCGACCGAGCCCGAACGGAAGCCCGGTGACCGCGCCGTCCGCGTGGCCGGGATGATTCAGGCGCTGAAGTCCGTATCGATACGCGTGCCGCAGATTTCGGCGCAGTCGGGACGGGTGACACTTTCGGCCCTCATCCCCAATGGCTCGACGGTGGCCAAGGGCGACACGCTCGCCGAGTTCGACCCCACCGGCGTGCTGGACGAGGAACGGGACGTCAAGGCCAAGCTGAGCGAGGCCACTTATCAATTGGAGGAACGGCAGGCAAAAATCCGCAGTGACGCCGCCAAGCGCGGCGCGCTGCTGGCGGACGCGGAGGCCGATCTGGCGAAGGCCCGGATTCAGTTGCGCAAGGCGGAGATCCTCAGCGAAATTGACCGGCGCAAGAAT
>JAYTKJ010000409.1:0-2684 GCA_043730365.1 Acidobacteriota bacterium
GTTTCGATGTATTACTCTTCACCGCCCGCGATGCGCCCGCGCTGCTCCTGGAAGTGGGCCGGTTGCGGGAATTGACCTTTCGCGGAGCCGGGGAAGGCACGGGGCGCAGCTACGATCTGGACCGCTTCGACGAGCGGTACGAGCAACTCGTCCTTTGGGATCGCAACGGCGGCCAGGTGGCTGGCGCCTATCGGATAACGCGGGTGGATCCGGTGGCGGCGTCACGCGGCGCGCTCGATCTTTACACGCAGACGCTATTCCGTCTGAGGCCCGAATTTTTTCTTGAGCTCGGCCCCTCGGCGGAACTGGGCCGCAGCTTCGTCACGCCGGGGTACCAGCGTAAGCCGCTCTCGCTACTCCTGCTTTGGCGCGGCATCGGCGCGTACCTGGAGCGATACCCTCAGTGCCAAGCCCTCTTCGGAGCGGTTTCGATCAGCCGTTCTTACCCGGCCGAGATCCGGCAATCGCTGGTTGCCTACTTTGCTTCGCAAGCCGTTGATGACCCCCTCCGGCCGCACGCACAGGCCCGCCGCCGGCTTGCCGCCGGTGGAGGTGTGAAAGCCGAGGCGGCCACGATCGAGGCTATCGACCGCGCGGCGCGGCAACTTGGATGCGATGGCGCCGCCGGACGTGGTATCCCCGTGTTACTGCGACAGTATCTGAAGCTGGGCGGCCGTGTGATCGACTGCGGCATCGATCCGTCTTTCGGTGGCTGCCTCGACTCGCTCATCGTGGTGGATTTCAGGCTGGCAGGCCGCGACCGCCTGGCGCGCCTTCTGAACGTTCGCGACAAACCGGCTCAGACAGAGGCGCCGGTCTGGACCTAACTGTGCGAGGCCCGGAATCCGCAGTTGTGATAACTCCAAGTAGCATAGCCCTCGCTAGAGCCCATTCGCTCACCCTTACACGATTGCCGCTGACGACTCCGGTAAACTCCCGAGGCACTACCTGAAGCGAGAATCTATGAACCACCTCCATCCCGGACTCTCCGTTGACGGCTGCGCCGCAGCCGTTACGAATCGCGATGGCGCTGAAGATTTCCTGCGAATAGTCACCGCGCGTAACGGCTGCCAGCTTTAGTTCGGGTTCTGCGTGTCGTGCTGAGTCAGCAACTTGCAGACTGAGAACTTCGCTGAACGCCGAATCCCACTCACGGTGGCAGGACTCTATAACTGCCCCTTCTTGTTCGCGCCGACGATAGCCAAGTTTGGCCTCGGCGCAGACGACAGCTTTTCCCGGAGAATGTTGGTCAGCCTCTCCTGACGTTCCGGAACCCAACGAGCGTAATGCTTGAGCACCACGTCTTCAGTGTCTCCGATTAGCTCAGCAACGTCACGTGGGGAAACACTCCGCTGCAACAGCAAGCGAACGAACGTATGCCGGAAAATGTGCGGAGTCGGATTGATGCACTCAAACGGACATGCTAGATCAAACGCCGCGTTAATCTTGCGCCGCCACAGGTCGGTCACAGTTTCGACTCTCACGGAATTGCCAAAGGCGAAAATCTTCGGACCAAGTCTTCGCTCACGCACGAGCAGGCGCTCATACAACCAATCGTCAACCCAGGTAAAGAGAGCACCTTTGGTTTTGTGCATCCGCAAGAAGACATTCGCGCCTCCTCCCGGATGCCTCGAAACTCGGCTCATGTCGAACATCGCAGCGTCGCTGATCCGCAGTCCAGTCCAGGAAAGGAGCATTACCATCGTCTTGACATCTTCGCCACCCCAGGCGCCCGCGCCAAAATGGTTCTTCCACTCCACGGTTGGGAGCTTGTCGCAGGCTTCGTAGATACGAGTCAATTCCGCGTCGGTGAAGGGCATCCGATTGGCCGGAGCCCCCGAACCGACTGGAGCCTCAAGATCGTCTGCCGGATTCTCCGCAATCCACTTGCGCTTTACGCAGAATGCGAAGAATCCCTTGAGCCGCTCCAGCTTTTTCGCCTTCGCTCGCGGCCCGTCTTTCCATGTCCCGAAGAACTCGTCCATGTCGGTCATTGCGACCTGATCGAGCATGACATAGCCCTTACCCATTACGAACTCGCTGAACTGCTTGACGAACGTTTGATACTTCCGAAGTGTGGAGTGCGCGATCTCACGACCTGATCGATTCGAGAGAAACGCTTCGGTGGCCGCTGGAATCGTGATCTTCGGCTTCGCAGACGGTTCTTGTTCGAACGGGGTAGCTACTATGGTCGGGATGCGGTCCGTTTCGTCCCAGACACCGATCTGTTCCCAGGCGGCCACGATTGCCTTGGCATCGGGCCAAATCGCCTTTTTCGTGTTGCGACGCTTGAATACTCCGGCTAAAGTGCCGTCGGCATAGATCGGACAATGACACTTTTTCCAGCCTCGCCGGAGTTCTTCAGGTTCGTAGTTGCGGGAGTCAGCGTCGTGTCCGGCGACGCATTTTCCGGGGATCCGGAAGTGGCGGCGATACAGATTGAGAGCCATACGCTTGGTCACAGCTTACCACAGCGTTGCCCACCATTGCCCACCGTTTCGGGCTATTCTCTTTAAATTGTTGAAAATAAACTGGCGGTGAGGGTGGGATTCGTACCCAGGCACGGGGCTGATTGGCTGTAACTTGTTGATTTTAGTAAAGGCCAGAAGGGCTAAAAAGGTAGCACTGGCGGGTTTATCGTACACCTATCGTACGCAGACCTGATCGGCGGCAAGGGCGGTGAG
>JAYTKJ010000410.1:0-19672 GCA_043730365.1 Acidobacteriota bacterium
CGGAAGATGAGCAACTACCCCCTGCGCCGTGGCTACAAACGCTCGCCACCCATCGACTTCTCCGCTGCCATCAGAATCGTTAAGTGACGAATATTGGGGCTTGGAAGCGTTGGCGCAGGCAGATCTCGCCATTTTCTATCTGCGCTGGCGGCGTTTGCCCTAAGGAGCAATTGGCCCACATTGACGCCTATGTGAAATCGGGCAAGCCGCTGCTGGGATTCCGCACCTCGTCCCATTCGTTCAACTACCCGAAGGGCGACGCGCTAGAAGGTTGGAATCGATGGGGATCGGAGGCGTTTGGTTCACCGCCGGGTTGGGGAAGCGACGGACACACTCATTTCGGCCACGAGTCCAGCACCGATGTGAGTATCATTCCCGCCGCGGCGATGCATCCGATTTTGCGCGGAGTAGCGCCGTCTTTCCACGTTCGCTCCTGGCTGTATCGTGTGCTACCGAAGTGGCCACCGCCCGGCGCCGAGAGACTGCTGGTGGGGAAGGCGGTGAATCCGAACAAGGCTGCTGAAGAGAATCCGGTCGCATGGACGTGGAAGAATCCCTACGGTGGGCGGGTTTTCTTCATGACGCTCGGGCATCCGGAAGATATGGCGCTCGAGCCCGTCCAGCGGCTGACTTTCAACGCTATTTACTGGCTCCTGGCGCGTCAACCGGCACGCTGGAAAGGGCGCATGCCGATTAACATTCCTTACCGCGGAATGGTGAAGACGCCCTAAAGGCACGCGCTATACTTGTGCGAGTTCTCAACAAATGCTAATCGACCGAAGGAAGGCAGCGGGAGCGCTGGCCGGCGCGGCTGCCAGTGCGACTTCGTGCGCATGGTTTAAGCCTAAGCAGGCCCGCAAGAACATACTGTTCATCATGGCCGACGATCACTCGGCGCAATATCTAGGCTGCTACGGCAACACTTTCATCAAGACGCCGCATCTGGACCGGTTGGCACTGGAAGGCACGCGATTTGAGAATGCATTTTGCACTAACTCACTTTGCGCCCCGGGCCGGGCCTCCATTTTGACAGGCATGTATTCGCATCTGCATGGGGTGCGGGGAAACTCGGAAGGCAAGGATTCGCTCGAGTACATGACGCCGGGAATTGCCACGTTCCCTGAACTGCTGCAGCAGGCCGGCTATCGCACGGGAATTGTGGGCAAGTGGCATTTGACGGACCCGCCGCGGGGCTTCGATTATTCGTGTGTTCTGCCGGGTCAAGGCGTCTATGTCGATCCAATCTTGCACGAGAACGGCGAAGCCAAGCAGTTTAACGGTCACGTAACCGATGTTACAACCGACTTGGCGCTGAAGTTCCTGGCTGGCCCTTCGGACAAGCCCTGGTGCTTACTCTATCAGCACAAGGCGCCGCATCGCCCGTTTCAACCGCCGGCCAGACTGGCGAAGCGGTTTGAAGGATTCGAGATACCCTACCCGCCCTCGTTCAACGACGACTATAGCGGTCGCAGGATCGCAGGCGAGGCTGAGGACATGCGCATCGAGGTGAGTCTGGCCAAGGACTATCCGGAGATGCCAGGCAAGCTGTCCGGGCCGGAGCGGAAGCGATGGCTCTTTCAACGCTTCGCTAAGGATTACTGCGCCGGCATCGAGGCGATCGATGAAAACCTCGGCCGCGTGCTGAAGTACCTCGACGAGCACAATCTCACCGAAGAGACGTTGATCATCTACACCTCGGACAATGGTTTTTTTGTAGGCGAACACGGCTGGTACGATAAGCGCTTCATGTATGAGCCATCGATGCGGATTCCGCTGATCGTGCGATGGCCGACGGCGCCCAAGGCTCGCCTGCCCGAGCAACTGGCCGCCAATATCGATATCGCTCCAACGATCCTGGACTACGCCGGAGTGGCGGCGCCGGAGGAAGTGCAAGGAAAGAGCCTGCGCAGAATCGTGCACGGCGGACAGCAGACTCTGTGGCGGCGGGCGGTTTACTACACCTATTACGAGAACTCCTGGGCGCTGCGAGGCAAGGACGCGGCGGCGATGTCGGATCCGACGTTTCGCTACTTCACGCCGCACCGGATCGGCCCGCATCGGGGCATCCGGACGGAGACGCACAAGCTGATCCACTATTACACCGAGCGCAACTACTACGAGTTGTTCGACTTGCGCAAAGACCCGCACGAGTTGAACAACCTCTACGGGCGGCGGGAAGAGGCGAACCTGGCGGGGGACATGCGGTTTGAATTGCAACAGACCAAGGAACTCTACGGCGACAAGGGCTGACTGGCTCAATCTTTAGATAGAATCAGTTTAGATGGTCAGCACCCCCACTCTCACTGAAGAAATTCTCGAACTCAAGCGTGAGCGCAAGGCGATTATTCTGGCGCACCACTACCAGGAGTCTGAGATCCAGGAGTTGGCCGATGTCATTGGCGACAGCCTGGAATTGTCGCGGCGGGCCAAGGATTTCGACGGCGACGTGATTGCGTTCTGCGGGGTGTGGTTCATGGCCGAGACGGCCAAGATCTTGAGTCCACACCGTACGGTGGTGGTGCCGGATCAGGACGCCGGCTGCAGCCTGGTGGATTCCTGCCCCGCCGATCAATTACGCGCGTTCAAGCGTCTGCATCCGGATCATGTGGTGGTGAGCTACATCAACACGTCGGCCGAGGTCAAGGCCGAGAGCGACATCATTTGCACGTCGAGCAACGCCGTGCAGGTGGTGAACTCGATTCCAGCGGACCAGCCGATTCTGTTTTGCCCGGACATCAATTTAGGCAACTACGTAAAGAAGATGAGCGGGCGCGAGAATATTCGCGTGTGGCAGGGCGCCTGTATCGTGCACTCGACGTTTCCGGCGCGGCGGCTGACCCGGATGAAGGCCGAGCACCCCTACGCGCTGATTGCCGCGCACCCCGAATGCCCGCAGGAGGTGCTGCGGATGGCGGACTATATCGGGTCAACGTCCGGCATCATCAAGTGGTGCACGAGCGCGGCGGCGAGCGAGGAAGTGATCGTCATGACCGAGAGCGGCGTACGGCATTCGCTGGAGCGGCTGGCGCCGGAGAAGAAATTCTATTTCGTAGACAACGAAAACTGCAATTGCAGCGAGTGTCCTTACATGAAGATGAACACGCTCGAAAAGCTGCACGCCTGCCTGCGGGACCTTAAGCCCCGCGTGGAGCTGTCGCGTGAGATCATTGAGCGGGCTCGCGTGCCGATCGAGCGCATGCTGGCCGTGAAGCTGTAAGTCAAAAATGCCTCTCTTCGATACCTTCGGGCGTCTCCACGACAACCTGCGCATCAGCGTGACAGACCGGTGCAATATACGTTGCTTCTACTGCATGCCGGAGACCGGCGTGACGTTCACTCCCAAAGGCGAGATTCTCAGCTTTGAGGAACTGGAGCGCTTTGTGCGCGTGGCGGCGGGGTTGGGCGTGCGTAAGCTTCGTCTCACCGGGGGCGAACCCCTGCTACGGCGGGATCTGCCGGTGCTCATTGAGAAACTGACGCGGGTGCCGGGGATCGAAGACATTGCTCTGACGACTAACGGCGTGCTGCTTGCCGAACAGGCCCGGGATCTCTATGATGCCGGGCTCCGGCGCCTGAACATCCATCTGGACACGTTGGACGCAAAACGGTTTCAACAGATTACGCGGCGCGACGATTTTGCGCGGGTCATGGCGGGCATCGATGCTTGCCAGGCGCTGGGATTTGGGCCGATCAAGATTAATGCGGTGGCGGTGAAGGATCTGGTGGAACCGGACATCGTGCCGCTGGCGCTTTTTGGGCGCGAGCGCGGCATCGAAATCCGCTACATCGAATTCATGCCGTTGGATGCGCAGGGTCTGTGGCAGCGCGACAAAGTGCTGACGATGGATACGATGATGGGCATGCTTTGGGATGAGATTGGTCCGCTGGAGCCGATTCCGGATGGCGACATGCGGGCGCCGGCCACCGAGTTCCGCTTTGCCGACGGAGTGGGGCGCGTGGGCTTTATCGCCTCGGTAAGCAAGCCCTTTTGCCTGAGTTGTAACCGGCTGCGGCTGACGGCAGATGGCAAGCTGCGCTATTGTCTGTTTGCGGTGGACGAGACCGATGTGAAGGATCTTCTGCGCGACCCGCACGCGACCGACGAGGCGCTGGTGGAGCGGATTCGGCAAACGGTGCGCGAGAAGTGGCTGGGGCACGAGATCAACTCGGCCAAGTTCGTGGCGCCGCCACGGCCGATGTACGCAATCGGCGGGTAATGTTTGAACCAAAAACGGGTGGGAACGGTGTGACCGGATTGTAACAACGTTCCTCTACACTAGGGAGCGGCCATGTCGACACCAGCTTCGTCCGCCCTCAATCATCCCTTCTCTTTTGCCCGCCGTTTGATTTCCGGAGCCCCGCACCCTCATTTGGAATCCCTGCACACTCAGGCGCGCCGGGCTGAATCGGCCTGCCGGGTCTTGGCCGAATTCATGGATGTGGACGGGGACGAAGCTGGGCTGCTTCGACAGATCGGCGAGTTGGAGGAGGAGGCGTTGGCGGCGAATCTGGCCCTGTCAGACCGGCTGCGATCTTCGTTCATCACTCCGCTCGATCCGGAAGACGTGTTGACAGTTTCTACCGGTCTGTTGCGGGTGGTGCAGGCAATGCGGCGGGCATCAGATGCGGGACGGGAGTTGCCGTCGCGCCGGGACTTGGCGCCGATCCAGCGGCAGCTCACGGCCACGGTGCGCAGTCTGGGCGACGTAGTCAGACGCCTGGAACGCGGCGGGCAGAGCTTCGAGGGGGCGGCCGGCGTGTTGCGCCTGCATCGGGAGGTGAAGGCGTCACTGCGTATCTTCGCGGGCGAGGCGGTGCGCGGAGAAAGCGATGTGCGCGTGCTGATTGCCAAACAACGGATGCACGGTTCACTCGAGGAAGTGCTGCTGCGGGTTCGCAAGACTGCGAAGGCCGTGCAATGGCTGATCCTCAAGAACGGCTAGTCAGCGGGCCGCGGCGGGTTCCAGTTTTTCGGCGAGCCAGGGCATGAGATCCGCCACCGCATCACGGCGGATGAGGATCAACTGCGAGGTTTTGTCCCCCGACTTGGATGTCCCCATCGCCAGCAGCAGCCGTTTGCCGTCACTCAGGTTTCGGACTCGCACACTATATTGCGACCACTGGATAGCGGAAGTAGAGCGCGGCGGGAACAGGTCGTCGACGCTGCGCTGGTCATCGTAATTACGGGTGATGCTGGCGATGCGCCCGTCCGAGCGGCGGACGCAAACGATGTGGCTGAATTCGTGGGCGTCGTGGGAATCGATTTGATACTGGAGCGTCCGATAGCGGTCTCCCAGATCGGACACTTGTCTGGGTTGACCCAATCGCTTGCCCAGTTGCGCGGGAGTTTCGTCCATCGTGTAGGCGAGCATCTCGGGCAACTGCCCAGCGGCGGCATAGAAAAAAGGGGGCGCCGCTGGGATGAGCAGCACCCCCAAGATGGACAGAAGACGCAACCGTTGACTCACTTCCCGAAGGTCCGCGGGTATTTGGAGTTCATCAAAACCTGGTCGACGAAGCGATCGCCGTCCGCCGTGTCACCGGTGAGCGCGGTGGCCATTTTGAAAAAGATGTCGGTCTGGTCCATGTAGCCGGTGAAGAGGAAGGCGCCAGGGCCTTCGGCGGTGATCGGTACACTGGAGCCCGTGTGATCGCCGGTGCGGTAGCCGACGGCGAGGCGGCGGGTCTTGGCCCCCGTGTTAGACGGATAGCCGGTCTTGGGATCGATCTCATAGGCAGTAGATCCGAAGTACGTGGAGTACGTGCTGGAGGCGGGGTCCGCCGCCACGTTGACTGCGGCGATGGTCGACGGCATGCCGCCAGGGCCGCGATTGTTCTCAGCACCCACGCTGCCGTTGATGAAGGGGAGGCCGGCGCGCGCGTTAGCGTAGGAGTCTCCGTAGACGGTGAAGGCCTGTTCGCCCCGAGGCGTGGTGAACACCACCTCCTGCTTCTTGGTCCGGTTGAAGTACTCCTCGTCGGGCGTGTTGCTGACGCCGATGATGTGCATGGACTGGTCATGATCGGCGGTGACCACGATCAGCGTGTCCTTGGTGGTTCGCCGCGCGGCCCAGGCCCGAGCCGCCCCAACCGATTTGTCCATTTCAATGGTGTCCCAGACGGTGCCCGTCATGTGGTTCGGGTGAGACTGTTTGTCGATGGACGCGGCTTCCACCATCAGGATGAAGGGCGAGGAATCGCCGGCTGTTGAAAGAACCTCGATCGCTTTCTGCGTCATTTGATCGAGCATGGGCTGTTCGGTGAAGGCGCCGAAATTCGGTTGAGGCTCGGAGGCGGGCCGCGGCATGCGGAGCTTGTCGACGGCAACGTCCATGTTCTGGGTTCCGTCGTTCAATGCGCGGATGCCATCGGAGGCGGCTACCTGATTGGCAGAACCCTTGAACAAGCCCAAGACGGGCTGCGAGAAACGGAGGGCGCTGAGTTCGGAAGCGTTGGTGACGTAGCGGAAGCCGCGATTCTTGAACTCCTGGATGAGGTCACGCTTATCCGGCCGGGCGCTGGAAACAAACTGATCGAGGCCGCCGCCAAAGATGACGTCAAAGGCTGGCTGTCCCTTCAGCATCGGGTTCTCAAGATACTGCCGCGCCACTTCGAACTTGGTCTGGCGAAAACCGGTGTAGGCGCCTTCGACGGCGGGGGTCGCATCGGTGACATCGGCAGTCGTCACAATGCCAGTCCGGTAACCGTAGCGCCGCTTCATGTACTGCCAGAGATTCTCCACGCGCGGATTATCGAGGATGGCGCCGAGGTTGGCCGCGTTGGCTGCTCCGGTGAAGCGCCAGCGGCAGTCCGTGCCATCGGCGAGCACGTTGATGGCGTTGAGGAAGCTTTTGTTGCCCGAAGCCCACGCAGTGCCGGTATTGGCTGAGTCGGGAACGATTGAATCGGTGCCGTAGGTCATCGACATACCGCTGACAGGCATCTTGTCCATTTCCAGCAGTTCGTCGAAATAGCCGTCGCGAAACGAATTGCGGCCGTTGGTGACGATGGCTTTGGAAACCAGGCGGGCGGCGTCACGATAGGCCGTGCCCATCGCGTCGCCGATGAAGAGGATCACGTTGCGACGGTCGCTGGCCGGGAGTGAGAAGGGCCGGACCAGAATGTCGCGCGAGTCCGAGACTGAGGCGGCGCCCGCGGTGGCGGTGGCGGTCAGCTTCCAGTTGCCGGGAATGTCAATGCTTTGGAGATTGGCCCGGAGCACCCAATCGGTGGAGGAGTCGCAATCGAGCGCGGTCTGCGCGGGTGCGCTGAAGGCGGCGGTCAGATCGAGACTGCCCGCGGTCACTTTCAGCCCGGACACTGCGGAGGCGTTCCGGACTTCCAGAATGAGGTCAAACTGTTGGCCCTGCAGAAGGCGTGTGCGTTCTGGCAGAAGAATCTTCAGAGATGGCGCGGTTTGAGCGGCGGCCGAGACGGCCAGAAGGAGCCCGGTGAGGGCGGCAGGAATTGGCTTGTTCATGGTTGCTTCCAGTTAGAGTAGGCGGGCCATGTGTCCAGCGCGCTAATTGAGTGTGACGTTCTCGTGAAAATAATCGAGCCGGCGCCAGGGCGAGTAGAATAAGCAGACCATGGCTATCGTACTCGCCTCGCTCCATCAGGAAAGCAATACGTTCTCACCGGTGAAGTCTCGCTATGAGGATTTCGCGCCGGTCTTCGATGGCGATGTTCTCGATCGGCACCGCGGTAAGCTTACCGAGGCGGGCGGGATCATTCAGGTTCTCGAAGGCGCCGGGCAGCGCGTGATTCCGATTGGCGCCGCTTGGGCGATCACGCAGAACCGGTTGGGCAGGGCCGACTTTGAGCGGCTGGCGGGTGAGTTCGTAGCGCGCCTCAAGCAAGCGGGCGACTGCGATGGCGTGATCTTCGACATGCACGGCTCCATGTGCGCCGAAGGCGAGGATGACGTTGAAGGCTATATGCTGGGCCGGTTTCGCGAGGTGCTGGGGCCGAAGACGCCAATCGTGATCACCCTCGATCTGCATGCCAACATCACCAAGGCGATGGTGGAGCGGTCCACCGCGATCGTGGGCTATCACACCTATCCGCACATCGATATGTATGAAACGGGGGTGAAGGCGGCGCGGCTGCTGCTGCGGATTCTGGACGGCGAGGTGAAGCCGGTGATGCGTTGGCGCAAGCTGCCGCTAATTGTGAATGCGGAAAATTCCCAGACCTCGAGCGGGCCGTTCCACAAGCTGATTGCGAAGGCGCAGCGGTGGGAGGCTGACGCCGAGGCCGAGGCAGTCTCCGTCTTTCCGGTACAGCCCTGGATGGACATTGAGGAGATGGGATCAGCCGTGGTGGTGGTGACCAGCGGCCATGAGAAGAGGGCGGATCGGTTGGCTGCTCAACTGGCGCAGCGGTTTTGGGACACGCGACACAAGTTCGCCGTGAAGCTTACTCCTCCCGCCGAGGCCATTGCCGGAGCGCTCAAGGTGAAGGGCGGCCTCGTGGTGTTGGCCGAGTCATCCGACAGCACGGGCTCCGGCTCCCCGGGCGATTCGACGGGCGTGCTCAAGCATCTGGTCAAGGCGCCGCTCAGTGGGCCGGCAGCGATTTTCCTGGTGGATCCGGAAGCGGTGGCGGTGTTGCAATCGGCGGGCGTGGGCGCGACGGTTACGCTACCGATCGGCGGGAAATTCGATCGCAAAAATTCCAAGCCGGTGAAAGTGACCGGGCGGGTGCGCCTGATTTCGGACGGCCGGTGGACGGCACGCGCCCGCGGTTACAACACCGGCATCGAGACATCCATGGGCACGAGCGTGGTGTTCGAAGTGGGCCACGTGCGCATTCTGATTGCCGAGCGATCGGCCATGACGGTGGACCCGGAGTTGTTCCGCAGCCACGGCATCGATCCGGTGTGGTGCCAGATTGTGGTCGTGAAATCCCCCAATGGATTCCGGGCAGCCTATGAACCGCTGGCCAAGAAAATCTATCTGGTGGATACGCCCGGGGTGAGCACAGCGAATCTACAGGCACTGCCCTGGAAGCGCATCGCGCGTCCAATCTTTCCGCTCGACGCCGATGTGGAGTATACGGCGTGAAGCCTACGCAGGTGCGCTATTCGGTGGCCGGAATGGCGCTAGGGATCAACATGCTTTGCTATACCGACCGGGTGTGCATCGCGGTGGCGGCGCCGCGGATCCGGGAAGATTTCGGGTTCAATCAGCAGCAGATGGGCCTGATTCTCAGCATCTTCAGCCTCGCGTATGCGTTTGGACAAGCGCCGTGGGGCGCGGTGGCGGATCGTTTCGGGTCACGCGGATTAATTAGCCTGGCGATCCTGGCGTGGTCAGCCTTCACGGCTCTAACGGCCGCAGCCTGGAGCTTTACGTCGCTGCTGGCGATCCGGTTCATTTTCGGCGGGCTGGAAGCGGCGCTATCGCCGGCGACGGCGGCGGCTTTCTCTCGCTGGGTACCGGTGACGGAACGCTCCACTGTCTTTGGCGCCTTCCTCAGCGGCGGCCGGCTGGGAGGCGCGCTCACTCCGCCGATCGCCGCGTGGCTGATGTTGCAATTCGGGTGGCGGTGGATGTTTCCCATCTTCGGACTGCTCGGCGTGGGCGCTGCGGCGGTCTGGTACATCTGGTATCGAGACGATCCAGCCAAACACGAGGCGGTGAACGCGGGCGAACTGGAGTTGATCCGGCGCGATGCGATCCCGTTGCACCGAACGAGCCAGCGTCCTCGTGTGCCGTGGAAAGAAGTATTGTCATCCGGCAGGCTCTGGTGCCTGATGGGCGTGGCGTTCGCTGCCACGTTCTTGTGGCAGTTCTACATCACGTGGTTCCCCACTTACTTGATGGAAAAGCGCGGCTTGCCAATCAAGGAGGCATCCTACTATGCAGGCTTGCCGTTTCTGCTGGGCGTCGGCGCCACGTGGGTGGGCGGGCTCGCAGCAGACTACCTGTCACGCCGTTTGAATGTGCGGACCGGGCGGCGGATCATCGGTGTCGTCTCACTGCTCGGAGCGTCATCGTTGATGCTGGTGGGGGTGTTGGCCGTGAATCCGCGCCTCGGCGCGCTGTTGATGGCGTCGGCGGCTTTCTTTGTCGACCTCTATCTGGGCGCGGCGTGGGCGTCGGCTGTGGACATCGGCAAAAGCAACGGTGGGGCGGTGGCCGGGCTGATGAATGCCTCGTCGAACGCCGCCGGATTTGTCTCGCCGGCGCTGATGGGATGGGCGCTGCACACTCGTAACGATTGGAATCTGGTGTTGCTGATCGGGGTCGCCAGCACCGCGTTCGCGGCCGTTTTGTGGCTGGGCGTAACGCGAGCCGATGAAAAACGATTGACCACCAATTGACGGAATTGTTACGAGGTTTTCATATGGCTTGGCCACACTGTAATAGTGCAACCAGTAGCCGGCGGCAAGAGAGTAGTCTTGATCGAAGACGATGCGGATCTGTTTGAGTTGGTCCGCTACAACCTGTCCAAAGAGGGCTACGAAGTGTCGGGAGCCCGAACGGGTAAGGACAGTGTAAAGCTCTGCGAGTCGTCTCGTCCGGACCTGATCCTCCTGGACGTGATGCTGCCGGACTCGGACGGCTTTGAAATTTGTCGCAATCTGAAGGCGCACCACTCGTTGGCCCAGGTCCCGATTATTTTTCTGACCGCGTGCGGCTCTGAGCCGGACCGGGTTTTGGGTCTGGAACTCGGCGCGGCGGATTACATGGTGAAGCCGTTCTCGGTGAGGGAACTGGCGGCGCGCATCAAAGTTCATTTGCGCACGCAGTATGACCAGCCGATGCCCTTGTTGCGAATCGGGCAATTGGAGTTGGACCGGTATCGGCACCGTGTCCGGCTGGCCGACGATGAGTTGTCGCTGACCGCCACCGAGTTTAGGTTGCTGGATTTCCTGATGAGCCGGCCGGGCTTGGTGCTGACGCGCGGGCAATTGCTGGACGGAGTTTGGGGAAGGGCTGATGCGCTGACCGAACGCGTGATCGATGTCTACGTGCTCCGGCTACGCAACAAGATTGAACCGGAAGGCGCGACCCACAAGTTCATCCGCTCAGTACGAGGCTATGGATATAGCTTCGAGGATCCGGAGCGGACGGCTGTGGATCGCGCCAGTTAGCAGGACGCGGAGTCAGTTACCCCTTTTTGCCGCCTTTGCCACCCATGCGGCCTTCGCTCGAGGGAGGCACCACATTCTTGAGGCGCAGATGAACCGCCATCTGGGCGTACTCGTGCTCCATATGAATCGTATTGCCGTAGAGTACGCCAAGGCGCGAACGCTGGCCGCCGCGGGACTCAATCATCTCGACGGCTTTGGCATCGGTGAGCGCGCCGTAGGCGGCATCGCATTCGCCCATAGCAGTCTTCAACGCTGCCACCAATTCCGCCTTGGTAGCCATAGCCGCCGCGCCGAGTTTCTTTCTTTCGCCGCTGTAGCCGGAACAGACGCCCATGGCGGAGTCTGCCGTATGGGCTACCAATTCTTTGAAGCTCTGGCTCTCCGCGGCAGGCTTGAAATCGTAGTTCGCCTCGTCCATCTTCTCGGCGGCGGCGATCAGATTCCCCTTGGTGCGGTTCCAGGATTGCCGGGCTTCGTTGCTAAGTGGGTCCTGGGCCAGCAGCGCCGAAGCGCCGAGAGCGGTGAGGATCAAAATTCTGTTCATGTTATAGGTCTCCTTCGAAGGTTAAGTGTACTCGACCGCTACCGGGGCGGCAACTGCGGAATAACTACGGGGCGAGTTGAACGGGCGCTTCCGGCGGGCCGGCGGGTGGCCGCGCGCTGGGAAAAGATTCGCCAGATGTAGAGGCCGGCCATGCCGAGCACGATCAGATCGTCAACCCAACCAATGCCGACAATGACGTCGGGGATGGCGTCGATTGGGCTCAAGGTGTAGACGCCGGCGAGGAGCGCGGCGATGAGGCCACACGCTGTCAGGCCTAGGCGCCAGAGACGGAAGGCGAGATTGACCAAGCGAATGCCCGCGTAAATCAACCCGGCGCCAAGGACCACCAGCGCGATATTGCCTACATATCCCATCGGTCCCTATGATGCGTCCGCAGGCGGCGCCGTTGCAAGCGAAGGGCTACTGTTGAAAGGGTACGGCTCAAGCACCTTCGAACCACACGCGTCCGGAACGCCGCACGGTTTCGCCAGGCGCGCAGTCTGGCAGCTTGGGATCCGAGTGCAGGCACGGGCATCGCTCATTGCCCCAGACGCGCTGGCAGCCGTCCCACTCGGTGTGGATTTGCCGGCGCCCGTCGCGCGAACGGACCGAAGCGCGGGGCTGGGCGTAGGTCTTGTTGGCGTTGGTTTCAAGCGCGAAGCCGGGCGCGCGGGCCAAGAGCACGCAGACTTGCGAACGCATCGCGGTGAGCGGACGCGGCGATCCGTTGCGCACCCAGAGGTTCATCCGCACTTCGCCTTCGGCCAGACGGACCTCGGCGCCGAACGAGACTTTGTCCGGCAGGGTCCACTCGGATGTGAGCGAGCCATCGGCATGGCGAGTCCAATCGCGATTGGTGATGGCGAGATTCTGCTGGTCCCAGGTGGTGGGGATGTGAGTGTGGCCGAGGAAGATCAATTGGCCGTTGGCGAAGATGGCTTCGGGGACATCAATGACGATGTAGCCGGAATCTTCTTCCCACGGCAGGAACACCGAGGCCTTGGTGCCGCGCATGGGAGCCACCGCGCCTTCGAGGAAACCGATGCGGGTGTGGCGGCCGCCGGGATACGGGGCGAGCTTGAGGCCGGGTTTTCGTGACACCGGCAACGGCGATTCAGCGAGGCCGCCGGTGACTACGGAGGCTTCGGCGGCGGTGAAGGCATGGTCGCGGATGTTGGCGCGCCAATACGCAAGATCGGCCCGCGACGCGTCCACTTCCGGAGGCAACGCCAGTTTGCCGTCTTTAGGCTCGCGATATCGAGCCAATAGAAGTGGATCGGCGGGTGGCGTTGGTGACAGGTAAGGAGCGACATCGCGCAGCGCCAGCGTGGTGAAGCCCTCTTTCTTGAGGTGCTCCATGTAGCGGCGGAAGGGCTCAGGCGGCGTGTGGACCCACGGGTGCGCGACGTCCGGCACCCCGTGGAATTGCAGCACCACGATGCGAGCTTCGCGCGCTTCGGCGATCACTTTGAGGAAATGCTCGAAGGTCCAGTCCGGATAGGCGTCGCCGGTGGTGGGGATGAGAAGAGGATGGTGGCGCTGGGGATCGTAGACGGGGCCGACCACGACTTTGCCATACTCGACTTCCGGCGCTCCGCCACGCCTTGCCAGCGTGATACCGCGCTTGCGGATGACTTCGACGGACTCCGGGCCGAACGTGTTTCCGCACCACGCAAAGCTGGTGGGCTTGGGCACCTTGACGCGGCTGAGTTCGTAGTCCACCAGCGCCAGTTCACCCTCAAGGCGGGCGGCAGCGCGGGGTGTAGAGAAATCGGCATGGGTCCACGAGTGGTTGCCGATTTCGAAGCCCATGGCGTGGAGTTCGGCGATATCGGCCCACGTCATGAAATTGGCCTGATCGGGCATCCAGCGATGCGTGACGAAGAACGTGGCGTGGAAGCCGAGGTCTTTGAGGAGCGGCCCCACGAAGGTGCGATGCGACTTTACGGCATCGTCAAAGGTGAGGACGACTGACTTGGGCGGAGCCGCCGCCGATAGCAACGAAGCCGGAAGGAGCGAGGCGAACTCTCGGCGCCGCATCGTCATTTTGTGCCGCCCGCCAGGTATTTACCGAGCCAGGCATGCAACTCCTGGAAAAAGTAGCGATTGTTTTCGCCCTTCAGGATCCAGTGGTTCTCGTCCGGGAAAACCAGGAGCCGCGAGGGGACGCGCTGACGCTGCAGCACGCTCCAGTTTTCGATGGTCTGATTGAGCGGCACGCGGAAATCGTTCTCGCCCACCGAGAGCAGCATCGGCGTCTTAAAGTTGGCCGCCAACCGAATGGGGTTTTGCGTGCGCCACACCGGGCCCTGCTCCCACACCGGTCCGCCGTTGTTGATCTCGCGCTGATAGATGGTGTCGCTGGTGCCCCATTGCGATTCGAGATTGATGAGACCGGCGTGGCTGAACAAACAGCGGTAGCGCGTGGTGGTGGCTTCGAGCCAGTTGGCCAGATGGCCGCCGTAACTGGCGCCGCCGGCCGCCACGCGCGCGCCGTCGATAAACGGGAAGCGTTTGATGGCCTCGTCCACCGCTTCGTTTAGCTCTTCGCCGGGGCCCTTGAGCGGGTCACCTTGGATCGCTTGCGCGAATGCTTCCCCAAAGCCAGTGGAGCCGATGTAGTTGGTGGTGAGGACAACGTAGCCGGGCGCGGCCAGCAGATGATAGTTCCAGCGCGTGTGGAACTGGTCTCGCGACATCGTGTGCGGGCCGCCGTGAATGAAATTGATGAGGGGATACTTTTTGGTTTCGTCGAAGGCCGGCGGCAGCACCATCATGTTGTGAATCTTGCGGCCGTTTTTCGCGGTGAACCAGAAGTGGCGGAGCGGCTGCCAATCGATTTCGGCTGTTTTGGCCGCATTGAAATTCGTCAAATTGTGATGGCGCTTGGCGGCAGGATCGAGACGCACTACTTCAAACGGATTCACGGCGCTTTCCCAGTTGGCGATCAGCAAGGGGCGCGTGGCGACGGCCGGGATGCGGAGATTGGCATAGACGCCGAGCGGCATGTCGTAGACGAGCGAGGCCGCTCCGCCAGCTTCGGCTGACATGGAGAAGAGCTTTTCGTGGCCATGCTCTTCGGCCAGCGCGTAAAGCGTCCGGTTGTCTGGCGTCACGGCAAAACTGGTGACGGCGCGGTCCAGTTCCGACGAGACGATCTTCGTCGAGCCCGGATTCGGCCAGGACCACCTGGCGATGCGCGACAGATTGTAGGGCTTGCCGGAACCTTTTTCTACGAGGGCGTAGAGGGCTTGGCCGTCGGGGCGGAAATAGGGACCGCTGAAGCTGTCCTGACCGGAGGTGAGCGCTTTCGCTTCTCCGCCAGCGGCTGGAAGTTGGTAAAGATGCGTCTCCACGTTGGCGAACGCGGCCTGATGCTGGTTGGTGGCGGCGCCGAAAATGATGGCGCTGCTGTCCGGGGTCCACACGGCCTGGAGATCGCTGCCCGAGTTTCCTGGCACGCCGTCAAAGCCCTTCTCCGCGGCAAGTTTCGTTCCTTCGAGAATGTCTTTGGCTTGGGCGCCGGGCTCCAGTGCTTGCACGAACAAGTGCGGGCGCTTCTCGTCCAGCCAGTGATCCCATTGCCGGATGGGGAACGTATCAAAGGCGCGAGCGTTGTACTTACGCTGCTTGCGCGCGGCCGTGAGCGGATCAAAATCGCTTTGATAGAGGAGCCGCTTGCCGTCCGGGCTGATCGATGGGCTGGAAGCGCCGCCGTTTTGCGCGGTGAGGCGCTGGGCTTCGCCGCCCGCCAGATCGAGCAGATAGATTTGTGCAAACTCGTCGCCATCGCGTTTGGCGGCGAAGACCAGGCGGCGCGAATCATCTGACCACGCGGCGCCGCTCTCGCTGCCTTTGGTGCTGGTGAGTCGGCGCGGCGGGGCGCTGGCGTCGGCCGGCACGATCCACAGATCGGACACTTGTTCCTTAGGATCGTAGGCCGGCTCCACCACGGACATCAGCACCCACTTGCCATCGGGGCTGGGCACTGGCGCGCCCACGCGCTTCATCGCCCACATGGTTTCGTGCGTGATGGGCGCTTTGCCGGCGTTGAGCAGCGAGCAATAGATCAGGACGGCTGCGGATAGAGCTCGTGTCATATACGGGGAAGGATACCAGGAGCGCGCGCTACTCGAAGGCGAGCAGCACGTTGCCGGGCCGGCCACCGAAGACGCCGTAACCTGAGTTGACGAAAACCATGCGCTCAGCAATCACTACGCCGGCCGCGCTCATGGAGCCGCCGCGCGCTTTGACGCCGTTCACGGTTTCGAATTCGCGGGCGGTTTCGGTGAGCCAGATCACTTCACCAGTGGCGGTGGAGTAGGCGCGCAAACGGCCGTTGACGTCGCCGGAGAAGACCACGCCGGGAATCGCGGTGGCGGCTGCGGCCTGCGCGGCGCGCGGCTCCGGCATGGTGGACCATAGCTGGCGGCCGGTGGCGGGATCGAGCGCGAAGAGTCCACCGGGAGCGGGGCCGATCTGATCCGACATCGGCACGTAGAGCGCCTTGTCATCCGCCGCCATGCCCCACATCACACCGCCGAGCGCGGAGCCTTTCCCCACCTGCGCACGCCACACGATCTTGCCCTCGGCATTCGCATCGAGTGCGTGCACGACGCCGGATTTCTGGCCAACGAGCAGCAGGTCATGCCAGAGAATGGGGGACGCGCCAATGTCGTGGTCTGTTCCACCATTGTCTGGGCACGTGGCGTTTTTCGGTTTGACGCAGCCGAAGGTCCAATTGTCGGCGGTTGCCAGTTGCCGGCTCCACTTGACGGCGCCGGAGCCAAGGTCGAGCGCGAGAATCGAATCGGTGGTGGCGGCGGCGGGCGGTGTGTAAGCGTTGCCGGTGGCGACGTAGAGCAGGCGGCGGCGGGCATCGATTGTGGGCGATGACCACACTGCGGCGCCGTTTGGCCCGTGGAGCTGAACTCCCTCGGGCGTTTTGATCGTGGGCTGCGGCGACGCCGCGATGGTGTGGGTCTTCCAGAGGATCTTGCCGGTCTCATCGAGCGCCACCACGCTGCCTCGAAAGGTGCAGCAATCATACTTCGGGTTGCCCGCCGGCACTTCTTCGTTGGACGAAACCGGCACGTAGAGACGGCCTTCCCACAACTTGGGCGACCCGGTAAGGCGCGCCCACGGATGCTCTTCCACTTTGGTTTTCCAACGCAGTTTGCGCGACGTGGTGTCGAGCGCGTAGACTTGCGCCTTGGCGTCGCCAAACAGCAGCGCGTAGCGACCGGATTGGATGGCCGCCACGGTGATCGCAGTGCGCACGGCCGCGTCCGCTTTGAACGTCCAGTACTCGCAGCCGGTGTGGGCATCGAGCGCGTAGATGGTGCCGTCCTGGCTACCGACATAGGCTACGCCGCCGGTGACGGCGGGCTGCGCAGCCATCGTTTGCGCGTTGGGAACACCGAAAGCCCACTTGAGCTTTAGCTTCGGCACGGTGGCGGCGGTGAGGGCGCCGGCCATGGCGGCTGGCTGGAAACGCGAGTTCACAGCGTCGACGCCCCAGCCGTTCCAGAAAGACGAATCAGTGCGGGGGCGGGTGTCAGGTGGGCAAGGCTGCGCGGCCAGCAGTGCGGGGAAAAGCAGCAGCCAAAACATGGGGAACCCCTTATTGTAGGATGTCGGTGTCAGCGGGGGGATCTGGCGCTTCGTCGAGCGGGACGTCGCCGGCCAGGAGGCGATCTACTAACTCTTCGGGCGGGACTCCGAAACGGGAGAGCTGATGGCGGAGATCAGGCGTAGTGGCGAGGATGGTTTCCGATGAGGGGAAGCCGCCGATTTCGCGGCTGCGTTCGAGGATCTGTTGGCGGAGCGAGATGGGCACGGCCTCAAGCGCCCGCGCGGTGAGGCGATTCAGGCGGCGTTGACGCAGGAGGTTGGGCAGGCCAATGAAGAGGCCGAACAACGCCAAGCCAGCGGCGAGGAGGAAGAGGATGCTGCCTATTGTGCTGAGGCCCGCCCAGAGGCTCCATAGGATGTCGCCGAGCCAATCTAACAAGGGAGTTTCCTCATCTTCATCCATGATCGTACGTATGGGAGAAGCGAGATTGATACCCTAGACTTGTCAACGGAATTGATGCGAGATGAGAATCGATAGACTGTCGATCGAAAATTTCAAGAAATACTCCAGCCAGACTTTCGATTTGCACCCTCAGTTCACCCTCTTTGCCGGAGAAAATGGGGCCGGCAAGACAACAGTACTGGACGCCTTGGCAGTCGCCGCCGGCATTTGGCTGGTGGAACCACCCGACTCCGAGTTGAACAATAGCCGGCGGAATATCACCAAGGCCGAGATCCGCCTCGAACCAGAGAGTGTAGGGGATCGGATCAGGTTCAGAGAGCGGCGGCCGGTGAAGGTGTCAGCTACCGGGCGCATTGGAAACACCGCTTCAGTCTCCTGGACTCGCCAAATCAAATCGAATGGCACTCGGACGACGAACGTCGAAGCCAAGGAGGCTTTGGCAGAGATCAAGGATATCTTCCACCGCGACGACGCCGGTGAACACGTGCTATGCCCTGTGCTGGCCTACTACGGCGCCGGTCGAGCCTGGTTGCCTTCCAACGAAAGGATTCCCAAGCAGGCGGCGAATGGTCCCGCGCGGCGATGGGCGGCTTTCTACGACTGCTTCAACGAGCGGATTCGATTTGGCGCCTTGCAGAACTGGTTCAAGAAGGAAGCTATCGAGCGCGGCAATCGGGGGGGGCGTTGGCGACTGAACTTTGAAGCGGTGAGCGGGGCGATTCGAGCCTGCGTTCCGGGAGCTTACGCTGTGTGGTTCGATACCGACCGTGACCAAATCGTACTGTCCGTCGATGGGAGCGCGCAGCCATTCGACAACCTCAGCGCCGGACAGCGAATGTTGGTGGCACTGGTTGCCGATCTGGCGATCAAAGCCGTGACACAGAATGCATTCCTGCCGCCGGCTGAAATTCTTTTGCAAACGCCAGGATTGGTTTTGATCGACGAGTTGGACGTCCACCTTCACCCGAAATGGCAACGCCGCGTGGCGAAGGATCTGATGGAAACTTTTCCGTCCATTCAATTTGTGTGCACGTCCCACTCGCCCCAAGTGATTGGGGAGCTTCCGCCAGCCGAGATTCGCTACCTCGAGGGAACAGAAGTCACGACACCGCTCCGGTCATTTGGGATCGACTCCAGCCGGATTCTGGAGGAGGTGATGGACGCCAGACCTCGGAACGAAGAAGTCGAACTTCTCCTCACGCGGCTATCCGATCTGATTGACAAAGATGATCTGGACGGCGCAAGAGGGTTGCTTCCCGAAGTTGAAGCAAAGCTTGGTCCGGACGACCCCGAAATTACGCGAGCTCGGACGCTGATCGGCTTTCTGGAACCGGTGGAATGAGGGCCATCCAGAAACTGTCCGAGCCTCGCAGCTTGGCGAAACATCGTGATGCTGAGTACGCCACCTTTGACAACTACCAAGACAGAGCAGGGCTGCAAGCCTCCTTGGTGGGCGAGCAGCGCGGACTGTGCTGCTATTGCCTGTCGCGCATCCCCGACGTTCGCGGCATGAAGATCGAGCACTGGCACTCGCAATCCGAATTCTCCAAAGAACAGCTTGACTACTCGAATCTGCTGGGTGCCTGTCTGGGCGGCGAGGGTCAACCTCCCTCGAAGCAACACTGCGATACTCGCAAAGGGAACCGGCTGCTATCACGCAATCCCGCGAATCCGGTGCATGCCATTGAGGACGTCATTGGGTTCGCCCTTGACGGGCGAGTCTTTTCAGACGATCCCGGGTTCAACGCCGAGTTGAATGATGTACTGAATCTGAATTTCGCATTCCTCAAGAACAATCGCAAGGCTGTGCTCCAGGCGTTCACCGAGTCACTCGACCGGGGAGCCGTGACAAGACGGACTCTCGAGAAGCAACTGCGGAAATGGAACGGGGAATCCGACGCCGCAAAACTCCAGCCCTATTGCCAGGTCGTAGTTTACTGGCTTCGAAAGCGCTTGCGCCGCGTGAGCTAAGAAGACCAGGGCTTGTAAA
>JAYTKJ010000411.1:0-2040 GCA_043730365.1 Acidobacteriota bacterium
TTCAGAAACCAGGCGGGCTGGATGGCCGCTTTTCGCCAGGGGCCGCCGTCGATTTGGTATTCCATGGCGGCGGGCGTGTGGCCGAGACGGAAGAGTACGGCGGCGAGGGTTCCTTGGAATTTCATGCGCCATTGGACTGGGCCGGGCTGGGCCTTGAGGGCGGCGCCGCTTTCTTTGAAAAATGTGAGGGGTGTTTGTTCAGCGGGGCCTTCTGTGCGGGCTTGGGCGGCGGAGAGAAATTTCGCGCTTTTGAGCGGGGCGGGGACGCGGGGCGTTTTGGGTTTGTGGGCGGAGTCAACGGCTTTGAGAAGAGCGGCGGCGATTTGGGCGTGGCCGAAGTTCGAGGGATGGCAACCATCGGGGAGGGTGGAAGCGTTGACATCAGCCGCTGGAAAACCATAGGCCCTGGCCAGTTGAAGGATCGCGAGGCGAGTGTTTTCCCCGGAGCATTTCGTGGTGCGGGCGAGGAAAACAGCCGGTATTCCAGCGGTGGCGAGTTCGGCGATGAGGGCGCACAGTACTACTCCGGTAATGGCACCACCGCTTACTACATCGGACCTTATCAGGTCAGAAAACATAGTGCCAGGCACTTTCTAGAGTTCATGGGCACTGGATTTTCGAGGCGTCTTCGGAGGATTCGATCTCGAATTTGATGCGCGATATGCAGGGTTGCTATTCGCGTTATTTGAATCGCAGATGTCGGCTATCTGCTTCACTCAGGTATGCTCTACAGGTTGTAGTCTTGACGGCTTGAATCCTCGGTGAAGCTCCTCTGGAATGCAGCACAGACAGCCCCTTCTCGGTGCCAGGCGAACAACGACGCGCGGGTGGCCCTTCCCCACAACTCCCGGATTGAGCAGCCACCACAGGGCGGCCAATCAATGCGGCGGACGCGTAGTTCAAGGTCAATCATCGGCGTCAGACGCAGCTGGCCACAAGATATTGGGGTTACCTGAGTCAAGCGGATACCCCTCTCGCAGATATCAGAAGGAGCCCTGGAAGTTGTTGGCGCCGTTGACTTTATATGGGCGGCGGGCTCGTAAGATGTACTCTCCTTACCGACGGGCGGGTCCCGTGAATTGGACGCCTCGATTTGATGCGATGTTTTTGGATGGGGCTGGATTTAGGTCGTTTTGCGCTATTTGGAGAACAATCCGGTGCGGGCGCATTTGGCGAGGAAGGCGACGGATTGGGCGTGGTCGAGCGCGCGGGCGCATTGCGCGGGTGAGGATGCCGCCGGGGTGCTCTGCTTGGACATGTGGCGTCATTTGTTTGGCAATCCGGCGGTGGCGGCGGAGGCTCGGACGACGTTTTTGGAGGGTCCGATGGAGGAAGTCCGGCGGAATGCGGGGCGGCGGCCGGTGCCGTTTAACCGGGTGGCGTGGGCGGTGGAGGTGGTGGCGCTGAGAGCTGGGTCGCCGCCAGGATAGGGTCGATTTCCTTGCTCTTGTTGCCCGTAGCCAGCTAGAACCAACCCTGCACCGTAGCGCTCTGTAACCCTGTAGCTCAGTTTTGTGGCAGTCCTGACGGCCTTGCGACCGCCCTGCCCCCGCTTGCCCTTCCGGATTGAGGTCTTGCTCCTCCCCTGGTCATGCATGGCACCAACTGGGCTCGCCGACAACTCGGTCACCTGGTCGATCACCGGCGGTGCACTCACCAGCGGTGTCATTGCCTGCCCGGGCGCGATCTGCTTCGATAGCCTTCGTTCGCTTGGCGGTACCTACACGGCTGGCGCGGTCCTGATCGCTACGGTCGTCAACAATACCGCGACGCCGAACCCGACCGGTCTCCTCGTTCAACAGAGCAACACCGACGACGCGATTCCGGAACCGTCGACCTACGCCATGATGGGCCTCGGTGCCGCAGCCCTGGCGTTTGCCCGCCTTCGCCGCAAGTAAACCGTTTTCAAACAAGCAACGTTCGTCGAGAAACGCGCATCCGCAAGGGTGCGCGTTTCCGTTTGTGTAAAAGATTCGCCCAGAGCAGCGCTATCCACTGGTCGGGATACTAACTTATGGTACACTCCTCTAGTTGGGTTGC
>JAYTKJ010000412.1:0-14334 GCA_043730365.1 Acidobacteriota bacterium
TTGATATCCCCGGTTTAACCAGAGCTCGACGGCCACCCTATTCCAGGCAACTCTCTCATTCTGTGGCAGTTGCTCGTCGTTCTAAAGTAGCCACACCCATCTCAAATTTGTAGGGCTCACCCGGCTTCAGCAACTCCATGCGGTCCAGGCCTTTCCGGAATCGAGCGCGCAGAATGCCTTCGGCGATGTTCATTGCGAAACCATTGGGATGCAGGTCTACCAGTTTCACGAAATAGTCCGTATCGGGCCCGTCCGTGGCCGCGAAGAGCTTCATCCTGACCGGGCCGGCAATTGCAAGTGACTGCTCCAGCATCGGGCTGGTGTACACCAGCACATCGTTACGCGTCTCCACCACTCGCTGGTCCACCGGCCCCGCTGGAATCGGCGCACCGCAACAATCGTTGCCTCAGTGCGTGGGCACCGGGCTGGCCGGATCATACGTGAACTGATCGGAAGCAGCCCCAACGGGCTTACCCCGCTGCAACCCGCCATTGCCGCGCGACGTGTTCGCCTGCCCGCCGCTAGAGAGGTAAAACGGCGTGTAACTGGTGCCCGGCACCGGCCAGTCATCATGAGGGGCCCAGCGGTTGACGCCCATATAGAAGATTTCCACCGGCGGTTCGCGGTCAATGCCGTTATCCATCCCTTTCATGTAATGGTCAAACCATTGGAGGTTCCGAGCGAAGAGAGATCGATTCGCAGTTGGCCCAAAGTCCACGTCGCCGGTCTTCCGGCTGGGACCATGTCCCCACGGCCCCACCGTCATCCGCGTGCCCCGCCGCGCCGCCTCCGTGCCGCCGCTCTTTCGCAGACCGGTGAATCCGTTGAGGGTGCCGCCAAGCAGCAGGTCGAACCACCCGCCGTGTACATGCGCCGGAACCTTGACCTGCGAAAACTTTTCCTCGACACTGATCGCCTTCCAGTAGTCGTCGTAGCTTTGATGTTGGACCCAATCGCGAAAGTGGCGAACGGTTTGATTCGATGAAGCTAGGTCCAGCGTGCCAACCGGCAGGCGCCACAAGACGTTCTCATAGCGCCATTCGTCCGGCGCGAACGCCTCGGTGTGCCAGTATTGCGGGTACATCGTGCGGCGCGGATTCCGCACCGCGCCCCAGCCAAACGCCAGCGCCAGCTTGAACGCGCCTCCGTGGTACCAGGTGTTGTGATAGAGACTCGTGGACGCCACGGCCGGGAAAATCGCCACCAGATTGGGAGGTGTCATCGCCGCCGCCTGCCACTGCACATTGCCGAGATAGGACCCGCCTTCCATGCCAATCTTGCCGTTGGACCATGGCTGTTGCGCCGCCCATTGCACCGTGTCGTAGCCATCGGCGGCCTCGAAGCGGAACGGATCCCATACACCGTCAGACTCAAATCGCCCGCGCACATCCTGCGCCACAATCACATAGCCTCGCTGCGCAAACTGGATCAGGTGATCGTGAATTCCGTCGCGCTGTTTTCCATAAGGAGTCCTCGTCACCAAGACGGGGAATCGTCCCTCGCCGGCCGGTCGATAGACGTCGGCGTACAGCGTAGCGCCGTCCCGCATCGCCACGGCCACGTTGCTATCAACGCGGATGGTGTTGGCAACCGGGCGCGAGTACTCTACTTGCGCCGACAGCGCAGAGGCAAAACAACCAAACAGTGCAAGCCGCATGGAGGAGTGTATATCACACCCGCACCTTCACTGGATGCTCTTCAGAGCAGCCAGCGCGCGGGCCCGTAGGTCCGCTTCGCCGGATTTGGCAGCTTGTTCGAGCAACACCCGGGCTTTCGCCGGCTGTTTTGAATCCACATAAAGCATCGCCAGCCTGTACTGATTCGCTGGTTGGGCGGACAACTTCACCGACGCCTCCAGCAACGTGACAGCCTCGGCGGGGCGATGGTTTTTGAAGGCGCCGATCCCGAGCGACGCGAGATTCTCCGCCCGCAGCCGCGCAGTTTCCCGCAGCCAGGTCTCGGGGTCTACTTGGCTCGGCGCCTTGGCGCTGTCGAGCAGACGCAACGCTCGGTCCGCTGTCGCGCGATCCGGGGCCAATGAGGTATTGGCTTCGATCAAGCCCAGCGTCGTGAGTAACGGAACGTAGTCGGGCGCAACTTTCAGACCCTGGCGCGCCGCCTCCGTAGCGCAGGCAGCATCGCCTCGCCGCCGGCACGCTTCGGCCAGCAGCTCGAATACCCGTAGCCGCAACTCCGATTCCGGGTAAGCTGTGAGGAAGCTGCGCGCGTGGCGAATTTGTAGTTCGGCGTGCGCCTCGGTCACGTCAAGATAGGCGTCGAACTCCTCGGGCGTACGCGCCTGCAGGTTGGGAAGAAATTGGGCAGAGGCGATTGAGACACCAATGACCATCGCAAGAGCGGCCTTCGTCATGATGATGGCGGCGATCTGCCTGGCGCAGGACATTGAGCTACTCGCATCGTACCCGATAGACCGCGGCAACGCCTACGCAGCCATCCGCCAATTGCGAGCCGCCGAAAAGAAGGAACCTTCGTCCGCATCAATCAAGCAAGCCCTGGGCGTTGCCTACTACCGCGCCGGACAGCATTTGCTCTTCCGGCAAAAGATGGCGGAAGCGATCGCCGCCGATCCAAAGCATCACCTGCCTCATTACCTCCTCGGCCGGCATTTCGATTCGGACTTGCAGGATTTTGACCGGGCCGCGGCATACTTCCGTGCGGCCCTGGAACTCCGCCCGCAACACGCACCGAGCCTCGCGCACCTGGGTCATGCGCTTGAAATGTCGGGCCGGCACCCCGAAGCGATCGCCGCCTACTCGCAGGCCACCGCCATCCAGCCCTGCCTTCCGTTTGCCGTAGCAGGCCTGGCCCGGATGAACGCAGCGACGCTCGATCTCATGCGCAAGACGCTGCTCTGCGGAGGCGACGATGTGATGCTGCTGCGCGCACTTGCCAAGGCACTCGTTGATGCTGGCGGACATGCCGAAGCCGCCCGCTACCTCGAGCGGGCGCTTGTCTTGGATCCGTCGAACACCGCGCTGGCCTATCAACTCCATCGGGCGTGGGCCGCTGCGAATGATTCCGCCAAAGCCGCAGCCGCACTGGAGAGCTATCACCGTCTGCACAACATCTACGGCGGCCGATAAGACGGGCGCCCAGAAAAACCTGTATACTTGTCCCGCATGGTGTAGAGAAGCTTGAAAGGGGTCCTCGTCGATGCTCATAAAATCGATTTTCACAGTAGTATTCTGCGGCGCAGCGATACTAACCGCTCAGGTCCTGCCCGTCGGCACGGTGGACGGCACGGTCCGCGACACCACCGGCGGAACTCTTCCCGATATCAAAGTCACTCTGAAGAACATTGATACCGGCGTCGCCAGAGACACGACGACCAACGATGGCGGCTATTTCTTTTTCCCTCTCACCAACCCGGGCCGCTACGAAGCCTCCGTTGAAAAAACCGGTTTCAAAAAAGGCATTCAAGAGGTAGTGGTCCGCACCGGCATTCGGTCCACTGCCGATTTCACTCTGCAACTCGGACAGGTCACGGACTCTGTCCAGGTGACTGGGGAAGCGCCGCTGCTGGAGACCTCCACGGCATCGGTGAGCCGCAATGTCACGCAAAGAGTTGTCACCGACATGCCGCTACTGGCGCGCAACGTCCTCATGTTGATCAACCTCGCGCCCGGCATCACCAACAATTCGCCCACCGGCGGCACCAACGGATTGATCGACATCGACAATGTCTCCTACACTTCCGCTTCCGGCGCCAACAACCGGACCAACGAGTTCCTCATGGACGGCATCCCGAATAACGTCTCGGACCGCGTTGCCTACATTCCGAGTGTCGACGACGTTGAGGAATTCACCGTTTCTACGAACGCCCTCGACGCCGAGTACGGACACGGCGGCGGCATGTACGTGAACGTGGTCACCAAAGGCGGGACTAATGAAATCCACGGCAACGTCTACAATTTCCTCCGCAACGACAAGCTCAACGCCAATCGCTTCTTCTCCAACAAAGCAGGCGCCAAGCGCCCCGTCTTCCGCTTTAACCAATTCGGCCTGACCGCGGGCGGGCCCATCGTCAAGAACAAGGTCTTCTGGTTTTTCAACTTCGAGGGTATCCGTCAGCGGACCCCCACTCAGTATCGATTCACGGTCCCTACCGCGCTGCAGCGGGCCGGTGACTTCTCGCAGACCCGAGCACGGGGCAGCGGCACCGACAACGAAGGCCTTCTTTTCCAGATCGCCGACCCGCTCACCACCACTGCCGCTGGAGTACGTATCCCATTCCCGGACAACCGCATCCCAGCCAATCGGATTAATCGCGTCGCCGCCAATGTGTTGTCCCGCTACCCTGTCGCCAACCAACCTGGCGATCCCGTGACTCTGGCCAACAACTTTTTCAGCGAAGTGCCGGCGCCCTACGGCGGCGAGAATTACTCCTTACGTGTCGATCCCAACATCCAGCGTCATCGGCTCTTCGCGCGCTGGTCACAGAACCAGGGCTTTCCCGGCACGCCGACGCCTTGGGATATCGGCGGCACCGGCGTGGGAGAGTTGGAAGGCAACAACCGCGCCCAGACTTCGATCGGCTTGAGCGATGCGTTTACCGTGAGCCCATCGCTGGTCATTACCGCCCAAGCTGGTTTTACCCGCTGGACCCAGCAGGGCACGCACCCGGAGTTCGATCAAACCTCACTCGGCATTCCCTCCTCCCTGGTTGCATCAATGCAACAGAATATCTTCCCGCGCATCAATGTCCAGGACATTTACTACATTGGAGCGTCTGAAGGCCGTTGGTTTGAACATACCAACACGTTCTCATTCAACATGGGCGTCACCAAGAATTGGGGCAGCCACAACATGAAGTTCGGTTTCCAAAGCCAGGTGAAACAGAACAACTCGCAAGGCGCGGCGCGTCCCGGCGGAGAGTACAACTTCAGTCGGGGCTTCACGCAGCCGGGCGCGTTCACTCCTGGCGTTAATTTAGGCAACGGCATTGCCAGTTTTCTCCTCGGTTACACCAGTTCGGGTTTGCTCAATCTGCGCGCCGCCACGGCCCCGCAGTCTCCTTTCTATGGTTGGTATTTTCAGGACGATTTCAAGGTCACGCCGAAGCTGACTTTGAATATCGGCTTGCGGTACGACCTGATGCTCGGCATCACCGAGCGTTATAACCAGAACAACTTTGGCTTCGACCTTACGACCGCGAATCCGATCGAAGCGGCGGCCAAGACAGCGTACGCAACGAATCCAATTGCGGAACTGCCGGCGGCCAACTTCAGCGCCAAGGGCGGGCTATTCTTCGCCACCAAAGACAATCGCCGCAACGTCGTGGCTGACAAAACGAATTGGCAGCCGCGCATCGGCCTCGCCTATCGCCTGTTCCCCAAGACGGTACTGCGCACCGGATTCGGGATCTTCTATTCCGGTTGGTGGCAGCCGTTTGTGAACGCCACAGGGTTCTCGGCACAAACCGACATGGTGTCGACTCTTGACGGCGGGCTCACCCCGGCCGACACATTGTCCAACCCGTTCCCGCAAGGCTTGGTGCAACCCACCGGCGCCACCCAGGGGCTACGCACGCTGCTGGGACAGACGCTTGGACCCTACGACTATAGCCGCAAGAACATCCGCAGCGACCGGTGGAGCTTCGGCTTCCAGCATGAGCTCGTCAGAGACTTCCAGATCGAGCTCAACTACGTGGGCCAACGCGCCCCCAATCTGATCACCAGCACGAGTTCCAACGATGCTGGCAAAGTGATCAACGCGGGACAGAACGGCTCAGGCGGAACCTTTGACCAAAAATACTACGGACTCGGCGCACGCCTGAACGCTCGCATTCCCAACCCGTTCCTCGGCCTCATTCCCGCCCCCAGCGCGCTGGCCGGCCCCACGGTCACCGTGGCCCAGATCCTGAACCCGTATCCGCAGTTTGGCAACATCAACTTGAACCGCAGCCCGGGCGGCAAGAGCAGCTACCATTCGCTGCAGTTGAGCGGCAACAAGCGCTTCAGCGGCGGCCTCAACTTCCAGTTTGCGTACACGTTCTCCAAGCAGATCGAGACGCTACGCTACATAGAGACCAGCGATCCGGCCCCGTCCAAGATGATCGGCCAGTTTGATAACCCGCACCGCTTCTCGTCCGGCATCATCTATGAGCTGCCTTTCGGCAAGGGTAAGTTCGCATCGGGCCTGGGTGCGGTGAACAAGGTCATCGGCGGATGGCAGTGGAGCGCCATGTACATCTATCAGACCGGACAAGCCGTCTCGCTTCCATCGGCAGTGGCCACCGGCACCAGCCCGACAGTCGACAACCCCACGATCGACCGTTGGTTCAACGGCGCCTCCATGGCCGTGCTGCCCGCCTTCACCGCGCGCCGCATCCCTTACTTCTGGAGCGGCCTTCGCGTGCCCGCGATCAACAACTGGGACATGGGCTTCATCAAGAACACCATGGTCTACAAAGAGCGGGTCAAGCTCCAGTTCCGCGTAGAAATGATCAATGCCCTCAATCGCGTCTGGTTCGGCGGACTCGACACGGGCATCACCAGCGCCACCTACACGCAGTTAACTGGCCAGGCCAACCAGCCGCGAAACGTTCAAGTCGGGTTGAAGCTCAACTTCTAGCCTGCGCACTAAACTGGAGGAGGAATGGAATTGCCGAAGAGTCGCGTGTGCTGGCCGGGGTTGCTGATGCTCTCCCTCCTGGGGACGGCATTTGGCCAAACGCCCAAGCCAAAAAGCGCCGTCGAGTTCTGGTCGCTACGCCCACTCCTCCGTGCTGCGCCGCCCGGCGCCAACCGCAATCCCATCGACGCGTTCGTCGCGAGAACCTACCAGGAGAAGGGTCTGAAGCCTACCGGCCCGGCCGCCAAGGCCACTCTGCTTCGGCGCGTGTATTTGGACCTCATCGGCCTGCCTCCCACGCCGGCTGAACTCGATGCGTTCCTCAGCGATCAAGAGCCTGAGGCATACACCAAGGTCGTTGACCGGCTCTTGCGCGATCCGCAACACGGTGTCCGCTACGCCCGCCACTGGCTCGACGTGCTGAGCTACGCCGACGTGGATGAGAACATGATCGGCGAAGCCGGCATCCATCACTGGCGGGACTGGGTGATCAAAGCCCTCAATCGCGATCGACCGTACGATCAGTTCGTGCGCGCCATGATCGCCGGCGATCTTTCCTCGCAGCCAGATGACTTCTTCGCCACCGGCTTCCTAGCCCGAGCCGCACACTCCGCAGGCGACGGCGGCGGCGAGCAAATCGCCATGGCGGCAACAGAAATCGTCTCGTCCGCTTTCATGGCGATGACCACGGCGTGCGCCAAGTGCCATGACCACATGTACGATCCGATCTCCCAGCGCGACTACTACGCCATGAAGGCCCTGTTCGATCCGCTGGTTCCGGAGAAGCACGTGCTGGCCAGCGCCGGCGAAATTATGGCCATGCCCGAAGTCCTCGCCAAGTGGCAAGCCGACCAGCAAGCCATCCAAGCCCGCATGGACGTCATCACGCAGCCCTACTACCAGCGGCTGTTTGAAGACAGGCTGCTACACGTGCCGCCCAATGTGGTGGCCGTCTATCGCAAGGCGGAGGCCGATCGCACCGCCGAAGAAAAGAAGATAGCCAAGCAGTATGAGCCCGTCGTCTCACTCGATGCGCGCAAATATCGCGATGTGATGACGCCGGAAGAGGTCACTCGCTACGAGGGCATCCGGAAGGGCCTCACCGAACTCAAGCGCGATCCGCCGGCGCTGCCCGCATTTTGGAGCGTGCGAGTTGGCCCGGAGCGCGCGGCCTTCAAGAGCCACCTCTACCTCGCGGGCGATTCGTCTAAGAAAGGCGAAGAGGTACAACCCGGATTTCCGTTCGCACCCAAAGGCCTGGAATTCAGAGGGGACCGCCGCGAGGTCTTCCTGCAATGGCTCACGGCCCCAGAGAACCCGCTGTTCACGCGGGTGGCCGTCAATCGTCTCTGGCAGTGGCATTTCGGGGAGGGTCTTGCCGCGACACCCAGCGACTTCGGTTCCACCGGCCAACCGCCCACGGACTCTGCCCTTCTCGATTGGCTGGCCTCGGAATTCGTGGCCAAGAAGTACAGCATGAAGGCGATGCATCGCCTGATCGTGACGTCCGATCTCTACCAGCGCGATTCGGCCGGATCCCCCGCGCAGAACGCCGCCAACCTGGCGATTGACCCCGCCAACAGGCATCTTTGGAGATACCCGCTGCGCCGGCTCGAAGCCGAATCGATCCGCGACTCGGTGCTCTCCGCCGCCGGGGCGTTGGACGCTTCCATCGGCGGCCGATCCTTCCGAGCCGCCGATATCCTGGAACGCCGCGTCATGAGCGCAGCGCGCACCGGGGCACTATGATCAACGAGTCAACCGCCGCGCCATCTACATGGGTCGAGGCGCGGACAGCTCAATGAACATGATGCCGGCTTACCTATCGATCTTCGACGCCGAAGACGGCCACGCGACGTGCGCGCGGCGGGCTCGAAGCATCACGCACCTCAGGTGCTCTTCATGTTCAACAGCGAGTTGACGCATGAAGCTTCGAAGAAGCTTGCTCGCCGGATGAACTCGGAGGCATCCGGCGATTTGCGGGCCGCCGTCGAACAAGGCTACAAGATAGTCGTCAATCGTCCGCCATCCGCAGGCGAACGTGACCATGCGCTTTCCTATGTCGGGAATGACCCGGCGCGCCTCGAAGGTTTCGCCTGGATGCTCCTGAACCTCAGCGAGTTTGTCTTCCTGCCATGAACAACCCGTTGCAATTTTCCAAGGCGATCCCTGTTACGCCGCATGGGCGCCGGCTTGGCCAGTTCCGCGCTGAGCTACCTTTGGGCCGAAGACGGCTTCATCAAGGCCGGCTCGGGTCCGCACTTCCCCGCTCCCGTCAAATCGGTCATCCTCCTGTTCATGTGCGGTGGCGTGAGCGCGAGAGACACGTTTGATCCGAAGGACAACAAGTGGGCGGGCAAGATATTGGACGTCGTCAATTCCAACAACGGCAAGCCCATGCTGCGCCCAGTGCTGCATTGCCCGCGCGTTTGGACGCCCTACGGGAAATCCGGCACTCCCGTTTGCGAATGGTATCCGCATATCGGCGGCGTGATCGATGAGATCGCGATGGTCCGCTCGATGTATTGTCACGAAGCCGGCCACTTTACGGCCGTCGGTGAGATAGCCACCGCCCATCGCAACCGGCAGTTTGATTATCCGGCCCTGGGATCCTGGATCAGCTACGCGTTGGGCACGGCCAACCGGAATCTGCCAACCTTCGTAAACATGGGCCGACCGTCTTCTCCCGCGCAACTGGCCGGTCGATATCTGGGCACGCAGGAATCGGCTACGCCCTTTCAAGCCGGGGAGACGCCGATTGAACATCTGAAGCTGCCAGCCGGCATCACGCACGCCGAGCGTGACCGTCAGATCGAAACCCTGGCAAAGCTCAATAGCGAGTTTCACGAACGCTATGCCTTCGATCAGGAAGTCACCGCGCGGACGCGCAGCTACGAGCTCGCCGGCAGCCTCCAAATGGTTGCTCCCGAATTGGTGGACTTCAGCAAAGAACCGGAGCACGTGCGCAAGCTCTACGGCATCGGCGAACCGGAGACCGATGACTTCGGCCGCCAAGTGCTGCTGGCCCGCCGGCTGGCCGAACGCGGTGTACGCTTCATTTAGCTGTGTCACGGCGGCATCGGCAACGGCAAGTGGGATTCACATGACGACGTCGCCGATCATGCGCCGCTTTGCTGGCAGACCGACAAGCCCATCTGTGCACAGCGCACGCTCTTCACTTACGGCACGCTTACGGCCAACGCACTCTTTTTCTACGGCGTGAGTTACTCGTGGTTCAACGATCAGCACCATGGATACATGGGCCTGCTAGCCCTGCTGGTGGCTGGCTGTATCCTGGGCGCCGCTCAGCATCTCAAACGCTCTGGCGCCCCGCGGGAGATGCTGCTGGTCAGCGCCGGCCTAGCCCTCTCGTTCGTGACGCTGGTGGCCATCCCGATTCAACTCAGCGGGTACAGCATCACGCTGGCCTGGGCTGTGGAATCGGCGGTGCTGGCGTTCCTGGCGGCGCGCTTCCAATCCAAGTGGCCGTTCATCGGCTCCGGACTCATCGCTTCGCTGGCCTTCGCGCTGCTTTTCGCTCAGGATACCGAGCGCGCCTGGGGCGCCGACTATTCGCCCATACTCAACGCTCGCTTCGTGCCGTTCATCGTGATGGCGGTGAGTTTGGCCGCCAACGCTTACTGGACCAGCCGCCTGAAGGATGTGTCGCGTGAATTGGCTTTTATACCCGGGTTGGCCGCGCACTTCACGCTGCTGGCCGGACTGCACCTGGAGATCTTCGCCTGGATCAAGGCGGGCCACCAGCCTGGCGCCGATCTCACCAGCCGCCTCACGCTAGCCAGTTCGCTCCTGCTGGCCGTCTACGGTCTGGCGCTGGTGGCCCACGGTATCTCACGCGAGTTTCGCGCCCATCGCGTGCTCGGCCTCGCACTGTTTGCGATCGTAGTCGTCAAGCTCTATCTTTTCGACATATGGCAGCTCGAACGTCTCTACCGCATCCTCGCGTTTGTCGCGATCGGCGGGCTCCTGCTCTCCGGCTCGTATCTCTACTCCCGTTATCGTCATCGCCTGCTGGCTTTGCTCCAAGATGAAACTCGCCCGTCTTAGTTACTCGCTGCTATTGGCCGCGGCGCTGCACGGCGCCTTAGCGCCGGAATGCTGGCTTTGTCGGCAACGAATCACGCCCTCCACGCCGATCACGCGCGTCACTTTGGATCGCGCCGTGTACGACGGGGCCGCCGGCAGCTTGGCCGATCTCCGGGTGGTGCGCGACGGCAGCGAAGTACCCTATCTGCTTTCCATCGCCGACGCCACGCGGCAAACGGACGTGACGACGGTCCGCGTGGTGAACAAAGAAACGCGCGCGGGCACGTTGTTTGTCACCCTGGAATTCGACGCGGGCCAAGTCAAGCGCGAGCCGCACAACCAGCTCCAGCTTGCCGTCACGCGCGACGATTCTCGCAGCCAACTCACCATCGAGGCCAGCGACGATGGGCGGCAGTGGGCGACGGTCCGACAGTCCGCCTACATCTTCCGCTATCGCGCGGACGACGGCCAGATGGTGGAACATACCTACCACCCTGCGCTACCCGGACTCGCGCCGCCGCTATCTCCGTCTCGCCATCGCCGGGTGGCCCGACGCCTCGATGTTCACTGGCGCCACCGTGCTTTTCGATCACTCTGCCGAAGCGCGACGTTCCGAGATCTGGACAAGCGACAATCCGCCCGCCAGCACCCGTGAGCGGACTTCCTGCATGGTTTTGGCGACCGGCACGCGCGCCCCGCGAGACCGGGCCGATCTCACGCCGGCCGCGGGCAGCGGCAACCCGGCGGCCTTCCATCGCAGCGTGACGCTGGAATATAGCTCTGACGGCAAAATTTGGAGCTGGCTTGGCGCGAGCGCGATCTACCGGATCCCTGGTGAGGAGTCACTCACGGTCAGCTTCCCTGAAACGGGGCTCCCCTATCAGCGCCTGTGCATCTTCAAGGTGATGACCAACCGCTTCGGTTGACGCGCATCCGGTTCTATGGCATTGACCGCGTGGTGAGTTTTCGGGCGGCAGAGCCGGCGCGTACTGGCTCTACTATGGTGCGGTCTCGGCCGCGACGCCTGACTACGATCTGGCCCGGACCGCCGGCGGGGAGTTCAGCGCGTCGGCCCAATCCGGCTCATTGGGGCTGCGTGAAGCCAACCCCGCCTACGTCCCGCCGCCTGTTCCCGTTCAGCCCTGGACCGAGCGATTTCCCGGCTTGCTCTACGGGGTGCTGGCCCTGGCGGTTGGCGGTCTTGGCTGGATGGCGCTGCGGCTGTTGCGTAGCTGAAGACCCCTCCCGCGGTCGGGCCTCAGTAACAACGTTGCCGAGCGGTTTAGAGGAAAAATTCTTTGAATTTGTCGAGCAAGCCTTTTTCCTGCGGCTCGTTCTCGGCAGGCAGCAGTTCGCGCAGCTGCTCGAATAGCTTGCGCTGATCGCGCGAGAGCTTTTTGGGCGTGCGCACGTCGATATGCGCGATGATGTCGCCGCGTCCGCTGGCGTTGAGTTGCGGTACGCCTTTGCCACGCAGCCTGACCTGATCTCCAGACTGCGTGCCTTCGGGAATCTTCAAACGGTCAAGCCCGTCGAAGGTGAGCAAGTCCACTTCGACGCCGAGCGCGGCCTGGGCGACATTGACCGGGACGAGGCAATGCAGGTCAATTTCGTGGCGCTGGAAAACAGGGTGCTCCTTGACGCGCAGAACCACATAAAGGTCCCCGGCACGTGAGCCGTCAGGACCGGGATGACCAGCGCCGCTTTGCTTCAGGCGAATACCGGTATCGACGCCGGCCGGGACACTCACCTTCAGTTTGCGCTCGCTCCGCAGCACGCCTTCGCCCTTGCACTGTACACAGGGCCGACGGATGATCTGGCCTCGACCGTTGCACTGGCCGCAAGTGCGGCGGATCGACAGGAACGACTGTTGATACAGCACCTCGCCACGGCCTTTACAGATCGGGCACGTGGTCAACCCATCGTTGGGTTCGGCGCCATTGCCTTTGCAACGAGTGCAAGGGTCATGCCGCGGAATCTGGATTTCGACAGCGGTGCCTTTGACGGCCTCTTCCAAAGTGATGGTGAGGTCATGACGGACGTCCTCGCCCCGAGCCGGTCCGCGCGAACGGCTTCCGCCGCCGCCACCGGCGCCACCAAACAAATCGCCGAAGCCAAAGGCGCCCAGGATATCTTCAAAATCGGTGAAGGCGCCGGGATCGAAGCCACCACCGCCGCCGTTGAGACCCTGATGGCCGTGACGATCGTACACGGCGCGCTTCTGCCCGTCGCTGAGGACGCTGTAGGCTTCGGCCGCCTCGCGGAATTTCTCTTCGGCCCCGTGGTCGCCCGGGTTGCGATCCGGATGATACTTGAGCGCCAACTTCCGATAGGCGGACTTGAGGGCAGACTCATCCGCCTGCCGCTCGACGCCTAAAACCTCGTAATAGTCGCGTGGCTGGCTCACGGCTTGACAGCAACCTTCACCATGGCGGGCCGCAGTAAGCGGCCTTTGAAATTGTAGCCGCGCTGGTATTCCTCAAGCACGGTCTGATCGTCGATATCGATCCGCTCTTCCTTCTGGATCGCGTTATGGAGATGGGGATCAAAGACCGCACCCAGAGCCACGATCGGCTCAAGGCCCATTTTGGTCAGCGTCTCGAGGAGACGCCGGTAGATCAACTCCACGCCTTTCGCATATTCGGCCAGCGGTCCTTCTTCGTAGCCGGCGGGAGCGGATTTGAGCGACCGTTCAAAGTCGTCAAGCAGCGGCAGCAGTGACTGGGCAGCGTCCATGCTGGCGAACTCCCGCGTTTCGGATTTCTCCCGTTCCACCCGGCGCCGGTAATTTTCCAGATCAGCTTGCCGCCGGACGAGCAGATCCTCAAGCACGGCCTTGTCGGCCGCCAGTTTCTCGCGTTCAGCCATGAGCGCGTCGAGCGGCGATTCCCCTCCCGATTCCTGAGGAGGTTGGGGCGACTCGACCGTAGAATTCCCGTCTTGCATAGTGTTCAGAGTTTCTTCTTCGACGACGATCTGCCTGTCCATGGACGTTCTGCCTACGAAGGCAGGCTGCTCAGCGCGCGGCCGACGTGCATCACCGCCGACATCGCCTTGGAGTAGTCCATGCGTAGCGGTCCGAGCACAGCAATCTTAGCTTCCATTCCTCCGGGCAGCGTGATGGAAACGCCAATCAGCGACAGCTCACCGAGGGCCGGGTGCTCAGCTTCCAGGCCGATGCGCACGCCAACCTCACCGGCGGGTTCAGCCAGAAAGCGCTCCAGCAGCTGCAGGATCCGTTTCTTTTCTTCCAGCGTCCGGAACAGCTCATTGAGCTTCTCGCGCGTCAGCTGTAATTCGAAAAGCACCAGATTGGAGGCGCCTTCCATATGAACTTCCGGAGCCAGACCCGGCGCCAGGATACCGCGCTCATAGAGGAGCATCAACTGGCGGAGGATGAGATGGTATTGCGCCGACGTCTGCTCAAGCCGGCGCGCGATTTCAGGCTGAATATCGCTGATCAGCCAGCCACTGAACTCGACGTTAATGTAGTTGCGGATCGGGACAAGCTCGGCAGCGGCGATGGGTTGGTCCAGCGTTACCACTTGATCCCGCACCACTTTGTCGTCCGTCACGACGATCATCAGCACACGCGCGCCACCCAGGGAAACCAGCTCCACCTGGTTCAATTTCTGGGCTGCGGTGGGGATAGCCGCCGTGAGCGCAACGCTCTGGGTCATTTCGGTAAGCACC
>JAYTKJ010000413.1:0-11785 GCA_043730365.1 Acidobacteriota bacterium
GAGGTGTTGAAGATCAATCCGGTGCCAGAGCCTGCGCCAGGCCGGTCGGCCCTTCCTGTAGCCACGTTACTGGTAACGCCGGCCGAGGCTGACGTAGTCGGTCTGGCCGATGCCGTGGCGAGGGTACGTTTGGTCTTGCGCAATCCTCTCGATCAGGAGAAGGTACCGCGGCAAACGCTGGCGGCAGGTGGTCTGATGAGGGGCGGCTATGGGCAGGCGGGGGCGGGAGTACCCTTGCAGCCCAGGACCACCGCCGCTGGCAGCTTCGTTTCAACTCCTGTACCAGCGCCATTGAGCCGGCCAGCCTCCAGCCTCTCGTTGGGAACAACGGCAGACCCGGCCGCCTGCAATCCGCCGAAGACGGAAGGCGCGGCCGCCGCCAAATAGCAGAAGCCCATGGTTGCCCTGCTGATTCTTGCCGTCTTCGTCCTGACGTTTGTCGTGGTCATCGCCGTGATCGCCGCCGGGCGGCACATTGTGACGGGACGGGCGGCGGTTGACCCGCAGGTGCCCCAACCGGTCTTGATGGACGAGTCGACGCCCGGGACGTCCACTGTGCCTGACCTTAACCTTGAATTTGACTGGCTCACTCCCGTCAACGCCCCAGGCCTGCTCAACGCCGAGTCTCTCAGCACGATTTCGATGTGGGACCGGCTGCTGGCTCGTTTCGACGGCATTGAGATTATGAAACACCAGCTTGGTCAAGCGGGCATGCATTGGTCCGTCGGCCGGCTGACTTCGATGATGATGCTAGCTGGCGCCGCCACGTTCGCCATTCTTTGGAAGATGAGTTGGGCCGCCACGCCGGTGGTGATTGGCTTGACACTGGTGTCTGCCGCTGGCCCGTATCTGATGGTCTTGCGGCGGCGGTCCAAGCGGTTGGCCGGGATTGAAGACCAGTTTCCCGAAGCGCTGGATTCGTTGGCGCGCTCGGTGCGGGCTGGCAACGCCTTGGCGGCGGCACTGGAACTACTGGCGCGCGAAAGCCCACAGCCGTTGGCCGGTGAGTTGCGCCGTACGGTGAATCAACGGACATTGGGAGGCAACTGGGATCAAGCGCTGGAAGGGCTGGCTCAGCGCGTTCCGACGGCCGAGGTGAGCGTGTTTGTGGGCGCGCTGCAACTACAGAGCCGGGCGGGCGGCAAGCTCCACGAGGTACTCAGCAAACTGGCCGAGACGATGCGCGAGTCTGCCAGTCTCAGGCGCGAAGTCCGCTCTATCGCCGCACATGGTAAGCTCACCGGCGGCATCCTAACCATCCTGCCGGTTGTGATCGCCTGCATCATGAGTTACGTCAACCCGCAGCAGATGCTGGTGCTGTGGAACGATCCGCTGGGTCACAAGCTGATCTGGGCGGCGGTGGGTTGCCTGGCGCTGGCCCATGTGGTCATCCGTAAGCTGGTGGATATCCGCATATGACGCTTCTGCTGGCCGGGTTCTTCACTTTCATGATGCTGGCGATCGCCAGCGCCGGCTTGCTCTACCAGAAGTGGGCCGCCACTGAGCCGGATACTACTGGGCCGGTGGGCACAAGCGATGACGATAAAGACGGTGTGTCCTCGGCCGCCGGACTGCTGGTCTGGCTGGGGCGGGTTACCGGTTCGCGCCAAAAAGACGATGGCCTGCGCAGTCTGCTTTTCCGCGCGGGATATCGCTCGCCTTCAGCCGTGGCGATGTTCCACGGCGTCCGCGTGGCGAGCGGATTGGGGCTGGCGATCATTGCCGATTGGTTGGTGCTGGCGGTGATGGGCACGGCTGGCGGCTTGTTGGTTCCCGCTGTTTGTGGGCTTGGTTTCGGGTACATGATCCCCAAGCGAATTCTGGAGTGGCAGGTCCGGGGGCGCGCGCAACGCCTGCGCAGCGCATTGCCGCCGGCACTGGACTTGATGGTCCTGGCGTTGGAGGCCGGGCAGACGCTCGATCATGGCATCGTCGATGCGTCGCGCGCCATTGGCCGAATCTACCCGGACCTCTCTTCTGAGCTCACTTTCTGTTCGCTTGAAATGCGGGCAGGTACGCCGCGCGGCGAGGCTTTGCGCCGAATGGCGGAGCGGTGTGGAGAAGAGGAAGTACGCAAGCTGGTCGGCGTGCTGGTGGACGGTGAGCGCTTTGGCACCAGCCTCGGGCCCGCCCTGCGGAGCCATGCGCACTACCTGCGGATTCGCATGCGGCATAAGGCGCAAGAGGCTTCGCGGAAGTTGACGGTTAAGCTGGTGATACCGGTCTTCTTCCTGATCTTTCCGTCGGTCCTGCTGGTGACCTTGGGCCCGGCCTACCTGCAGCTGCGGCAGTTCCTGGACGCGCTGCTCAAGCAGTAGAATCAAGGCTTGGCTTCCTCCTATTGCACCTTCGCCCGGCAACGGCCCGTTGACGACGTGCACCGGGTTTATCATGATCGCGAGTATGGTTTTCGGATCGACAACGATGACGCGTTGTTTGGCCGGCTGTTGCTCGAGATCAATCAAGCCGGGCTTTCCTGGGAGACGATTCTCAAGAAACAGGAGAACTTCCGGCGGGCCTATCACAATTTTGAAATCGCGCGGGTGGCGGCCTATGGCCCGTTCGATCAAGAGCGATTGCTCGCTGACGCAGGCATCATTCGCAACCGTCTCAAAGTAGAGGCGGCCGTGGAGAACGCCCGCCGGATTCTCCGTCTCCAAGCGGCGCACGGCTCTTTCGGCGCGTGGCTGGACCAGCAACATCCGCGTCCGCTCGAAGCCTGGGTCCGGCTCTTCAAGAAGACGTTCAAATTTTGCGGGGGCCAAATCGTCAACGAGTTTCTGATGTCAACGGCCTACCTGCCGGGAGCCCACGATCCAGATTGTCCGGTGGCGCGCCCGAACGCCAGCGTTTGTAATGCAAACCCAAGATCTAGGGGGTCGGACTAAATGTTAAACGTAAGCCAGCCGATATATTGATTGGTGAGCGGATTGGCCACGGAATTCCATCCAGTATCAACGTTTGTGCCCGTCGCCGATGCTAGTGTCGTTGACGCCAGCATTGAATTTGACCACTTGCGGGGCCAATTCCTCGCCAGCCTGAATCACGAGTTGCGCACGCCACTAAGCGGTGTGCTCGGGATGACAGATTTACTGGCTGAGACTTCGCTTGAAAGCGATCAGCGCGAGTATCTGGACACGATCCGCGAGTGCGCGACGCAACTGCTTGAGGCACTCAACGCCATCCTGGACTTCTCGTCACTTTCGTCGGGACGTTCGCAGGTACAGAACACGGAATTTGCTTTGCCGGCGCTGCTGGAAAGTGTGGCCGCTGACGGAGCCACCCGGGCCGCCGCCAAGGGCTTACGACTGGTGACGGAGTGGGATGCGGCGCTGCCGGAAACCATCATCGGTGACGAGCGTTACTTCCAGCAGGTACTGCATCACCTGGTTCGCAACGCCGTCAAATTCACCAGCCGGGGCGAGGTTGCGTTGGCCGCCAGCGTGTCGGCCGGTGCATCCGGTCCCTGGCTGCGTATCATCATCAAGGACAGCGGCATCGGTATTCCCCAGGACAAGCTGCGCGTGATTTTTCAGGCATTCCGGCAGCTTGATACCGGCTTGGCCCGCTCCTACAGTGGGATGGGGCTAGGGTTGGCGCTGTCAGACCAACTGGTGCGATTGATGGGTGGGGAAATATCGGTAGAGAGTACGGTGGGCCGCGGCGCCACCTTTACTATCCGCGTGCCGATCACGGTCGGGTCAACGGCGGTTCATGGAGCGAAATACTCGGAACCGGCCACCCGGCGCCGGCCCCTGATTCTGGTAGTGGAAGACAACAAGATCGCCCAGCGCGTGGTTGAACACGTCCTGGAGCGGACAGACTGTGACCTGTTGTTTGCCGATGATGGGCAAAGCGGCGTCCGCATTGCGGGCTCCAAACCGGTGGATCTGATCCTTATGGATCTGCAGATGCCGGGCATGGACGGGTTTGCCGCCTCCACCGCCATTCGCCAACTGCCGGGCTATGCCACCGTGCCGATTCTGGCGCTCACCGCCAACTATTCAGACGAGCATCGGGCCACATGCCGCAAAGTAGGCATGCAGGGTTTCCTCGCCAAACCAATTCAACGGGAAGAGCTGCTGAAGACCATCAAGGCATACCTGCCTTCGGCCTGATCGCCAGACCGACACCCATCAGCGTCCGGCACAAGCCTTGAGCCCTGGCACCCACAGCCGGGCGTTTACCGGAACGCCAAAAAGATAAAGCCCCCAGTGCAGATGAGGGCCCGTCGCAAACCCGGTCGACCCCACTTCTCCAATCACGTCGCCTTGTTTGACCAGTTGGCCTTCGGTGGCCAGGACCTTCGACATATGGAGATAGTGGGAGGTCAACCCCTGTCCATGATCGATGCCCACGGTTCCGCCGTGCATCACGAACATCTTGGCCACTTTGACGCTGCCGCTGGCGGCAGCTCGGATGGGGGTGGCGGCGGGGCTGGCCTGGTCTAGGCCTCGGTGATAATTGCCCGACGGCTTGCCGTTGTGAAGCCGGGTCACGCCGAACGGTGAATTGATGCAATGGACTGTCGGCGCCGAGAAAGTATCTTCCCAGTGACGCAGGGGCGTGACGGTTTGGTTGAGGCCGCGCATAGCTTCCATTTCGCCAGGCGCGGGCTTGAGTTCCTTCATCGCCTTGGTGGCGCGAATGTTCTGGACCTGGAAACCGCCCGGGCGAACCAACACTGAGGCAGTGTTGAGCACTGTACCGGTGGCGTCCTGCACGGTGAGCTGATGCCGTCCGGCTTTGAGGTTGTAGACAACCGGCAGGAGGCCTTGTCGCGATGAACCGTCGGGGGCAGGGAACAATGGGACCGGCTTGCCCGCTTGCCATGTCGCCGTCACGGCTCCCGGGGCCGCGCCGATGATGCGGACTACTCCGCCTTGCGGCACGTCTTTGGTAATGCTCACGCCTTCGGCCGACGCCAACCCGATTCCCGCCCACGCCAACCCGATCAAAACCCGCATTCGTAAATTATGACTCAGTGCGCTTTGGCGGCGTCGGGGTTTGGAGCGCGCCTCGAAACCAGGTCCCTGGACCAGCGGTTGGCCCACGCGCAAAACGTGTGCTTGTCGCCCGCGCTCAGACGGCTCTCAGGATGCATGAACCGGTACGGGGCTGGTGGCATGCGGTCAGAACGGATGTCGGCGCACGCGGCAGCCAGCGTGGCAGCGGCGACGGCCGGTTGCCTGCCCGGACCGACGGCCCACGTGGAAAGGTTCATGGCTCGCCGGGCCCTGTTCACGTCACGCGCCAGCAGCCACGATCCTGGCGCAAACCTGCCGTACCACGGGACCACAGTCTCGTTTGAGTGGCAGTTGCGACAGGCCCGCGCCAGGATGGCAGCCACCGGCGCCGGCACGCCAACGCTGGCCTCGATCGTCTGCCATCGCTGCACCGGCGGATTGACTACGTCCATTCCTGGCGCCAATTGGAGGGCTGCCATTCCCACGGCCATCGTGGCGGCTGCGGCTGCGGCAAGGTGACGGCGTTTCATGTCTCGATCGTATGGCCAGTGAGGGCGGGGAGTCGTCGCCAGCCTGTAAAAGTTCTGTGAAGGAGCTAGAGTTTACGCTTGTTCTTGCCCAATCCTGCACTCGCGGGCGATTTGTGCCGATAAGAGAATACGTAATGCAAACGATCATGGAACAGAGTGTGGATGACGTCACGCAGGGGCTAACAGGCGAGACGGTCCTGGCGGCCGGCGATCCACCGACACTGGCGCAGTACGATGCCGCGCAGCAACTTCAAGGGATGTCGCAAGAAGCCATACTGGCCTCGCTCGGGTCCACCAATCCCATGGCGGTGGCGCAACTCCACACCGGAGAGACCGTGTTGGACCTGGGCTCTGGCGGCGGTATCAACGTGCTGCTGTCGGCGCGCCGGGTTGGCCCCAGCGGCAAGGTTTATGGGCTTGACACCACCGATGAAGCAGTCTCGCTGGCCAGAAGTAATCGCGAGGTAGCCGGCGTCACCAACGTTGAGTTTCTCCAGGGGCGGATTGAAAACATCCCGCTGCCGGACTCCAGCATCAACGTGGTTATCTCCAACGGCGTAATTAATCTCTCGCCTGATCAAAACGGAGTCTTTGCCGAGGCGTTCCGGGTGCTCAAGCCTGGCGGCAGGCTGAACGTCACAGACGTGGTATGGTTTGGCGACGCGGGCAATTCGAGTGGAGTCCTTGAGGAGAACGACTATCTGGAGAGGCTCGCTGCCGCGGGCTTCAAGGACGCCTCGATCACGCCTACACGCCTCGACGAAGAGCAAGGTGGCCATTTTATGGACGCTTTCATCCGCGCACGCAAACCCACCACGCGAGCTTGAAGAGCGAGTATCTAACCGTCCAGCAGTTGAGCGATGCGGTCCGGGTCGTTCGGTACCACGGTGGGCGCGTTGCCAAATGTCGGCGCAATCGCAACGCCATGTGGATCCTTCAATTGCCCGGTATGGTAATTGAAGACGTAGTCCGGGTCTTTCAGTACATTGCCGGTGAGAACGGCCACCACGTCGTCGCTAGGCTTCATCTGGCCAGCCGCCACCAATTTGCGGATGCCAGCCAGCGTGGCGGCCGAGGCCGGTTCGCAGCCGATGCCGCAGCGCCCCACCTGAGCCTTGGCATCGGCAATCTCCTGTTCGGTCACGCTTTCCACCAGGCCGTTTGACCATTCGATGGCTTGCCAAGCCTTGGGCCAAGACACCGGGTCGCCAATTTTGATCGCCGTGGCCAGTGTCTCCGGATGCTCAATCGCCGGGAAGCACCGGGCGTCGGGTGCTTTCATGAAGTCGACAAACGGAGCCGACCCAGCGGCCTGAATCACAGCCAGCCGCGGCGTCTTCGAGATAAAGCCGAGCGAGCGCAACTCTATCAGCGCCTTGCCGAAGGCCGACACATTGCCCAGATTGCCGCCGGGCACCACAATCCAATCGGGCACAGACCAATCGCGCTGATCCAGCATCTCGATGATGATCGTCTTTTGGCCCTCGATGCGAAAAGGGTTGATCGAGTTCAAGAGATAGATGCCGAGCTTTTCGGCCAGCACCCGCACCAGTTTCAGAATCTGATCGAAGTTGGCGTCTACTTGCAGCGTGCGCGCGCCGTACTCAAGCGCCTGCGCAAGCTTGCCGTAGCTGATGTTGCCGTTCGGGATGAAGATGATGGGTTGCAAGCCGCCGGCCGCCGCGTATGCTGCCATTGAGGCAGAGGTATTGCCTGTCGATACGCAGGCCACTCGCTGCATGCCGAGGCGACGGGCTTGCGAGGCGCCGCACGTCATGCCGTTGTCTTTGAATGAGCCCGTCGGATTGAAGCCCTGGTGCTTGAAAACGATGCGGTCCATGCCGGCGTAGCTGGCGGCGATCGGCGCGTCCAGGAGCGGCGTGTTGCCTTCGCGCAGCGAGACCACGTGCCGCAATGAGTCCTCACCGAGAAAAGGAAACAGCTCACGGTATCGCCAAACGCCGCTTTGAGCCAGCGCGCTGTTGTCCATGCGGCGGCCGCGCCAAGTCAGCTTGAGCAAGTCGGCATTGATGCCCGAAAAGTCATACGTGGCTTCGAGCAAACCACCGCAGGCCGGGCAATTGTAGATGATCCCGGTGACCGGATAACGCAGCCGGCAGGCAGGATTGAAGCAGATCAGTTCGGAAGATTGCACAAACTTCTGATTATACTGACGGTGCATGCACTCGGTTCATCTGGAAAGCGGCGTCGTCAGTGTGCGGCGCGCCCCGCGGCCTCGCCGGCCGGCAGGATATTCGTTGATTCGTCTTCGCCTGGGCGGCATCTGCAACACCGATCTGGAACTGCAGCGCGGCTACTACGGTTTCTGCGGCCGGCCTGGGCATGAGTTTGTGGGCGAAGTGGAAGCGTCTGACAATCGGGCGGTGGTTGGTCAGCGCGTGGTGGGGGAAATCAATCTCGCGTGCCGGCGTTGCGACTGGTGCAAACGCGGTCTGGGCCGCCACTGCTCCACGCGCAAGGTGCTCGGGATCGTCAACCAGCCGGGGGCGTTTGCCCGATGGTTCGTTTTGCCGGATTGTAATCTGCACGTCGTACCAGACCGCGTTCCTGACCGGCACGCCGTGTTTGCCGAGCCACTGGCGGCCGCCTGCCAGATTCTGGACCAGGTGAAGATTCCGCTGCGGGAGGAAGTGGCCGTGCTCGGCGATGGCAAGCTCGGTTTGCTCATCGCGCAAGTACTGCAAGCGCAAGGGGCTAAGGTGGTGCAATTTGGCAGGCACGCCGAAAAACTTCGCATCGCCGAGGCGGCGGGTGTATCGACGGTATGTAACGCCAAGCGCCTGCCCGTCAAGGCGTTCAACTATGTGGTGGACGCCACCGGTTCGGCGGCTGGGTTGGCCTCAGCGATTGGAATGACCCGCCCTCGAGGCACCGTGATCTTGAAGTCCACGGTGCATAACCTCATCCCTGTCAATACCGCACCGGTCATTGTTGATGAGTTGACGCTGATCGGCTCCCGCTGCGGGCGGATGGAGCCAGCGCTGCGGCTGTTGGGTCAGGGTAAACTCCGGCTGGACGAGATGATTGCCGACACCTACGCACTCGAGTGCGCCCCACAGGCTTTCTCCTATGCTGCTTCGTCCGGCGTGCTGAAGGTGTTGGTGATGGGATAGCAATTTTCGCTAAAGAACCTTGCCGCGCCTGTCGATTCCATCTGAAGTGCTGGAAGTATCGCGGCGGAGCCTTCTTCTGAAGGGCCAAAACCCGGATGGCGGTTGGGGCTACTTCCCCGGCAAGCAATCCTGGCTTGAGCCTACGGCGTGGGCCGCGGTCGCGATGCATGGCGATGCCGCGGCTGAGAAAGCTTATGGTTTGGTGCGAGGCTGGCAGAACGCCGATGGAAGCTGCCGTCCCAGTGGCGCTGTCTCTACGACACACTGGACCGCTGCGTTGCTCGTCATTCTGGCCGCGTTGCGCAAAGACCGGCCGGTGATGGAACGCGGCGTCAAGTATCTGATGGGCACGATCGGTTCAGATTCCGGGCCTTTCATGAGACTGTTGCATTACGCGTCATTGAGCCGCAATGACCGGGATCCGAGTTTCGAGGGCTGGCCGTGGAAGCCGGGGGCCGCGGCGTGGATTGAGCCCACGGCCCACAGCATTACCGCGCTTCGCCTGGCCCGCGCCTTGATGCCCGATCCTCGTCTGGACGAACGAATCGTCTCGGCGCAGAACATGATCTGGCATCAGCGGTGCCAGGGTGGCGGGTGGAATTATGGCGCCCGCGAGGCCCGCGGCGTTCAACTGCAAGCATTTTCGGAAACCACGGCGCTGGCTCTGATTGGGCTGATGGGGCGGCGTGGACTGCGTGAGTCGATCGAATCGGCACAAGTGCTGCGCACGCATGACCAAGCGGCGCTATCTAAGGCGTGGTTTTCGGTGAGCCTCCGTATGCATGATGTCGAAGTGAAGGAAACTGCGATGGAGAATCCGGCTGACAACCTGGTGACCGCTATCGCCGAAATCGGGTCCGAAAAAGGCACTTGGCCATTGTTGCGGGGTTCATCGGTATGAGCGCCAGGAACCGCAGAGAGGTCATGGCCCTGGGAATCTCGGCCGTTGCTTCCGGATCAGGGCTCAGAGTGCTGCGCGACTCGCGCGACCAGCAAGTTTGGCTCGATAATCCTGGACCAAAGGCTGCCGTGGCGATCATCAAGGCCAAGGATTACTCGGTCGGGCTGACGCAGCTGATTCTCGATGGCATCCGCGCTTGCGGACTTGAGGTCAAAGGCAAACGAATCCTCCTCAAACCCAATCTGGTGGAATTTGACAAGCACACGGTCATCAACACAGACGTGGCGGTGGTGGCGGCGGCCTTTGATGCCTTTTCCTCTCTGGATGCAGCCGAAGTGAGGATCGGCGAGGGGCCCGGCCATCGGCGTGACACTTACGGCGTGGCCGAACAGTCTGGGTACCGCGGCTCGCTGGCGCGGTTTGACGACATTTTTGTGGATCTGAATCGCGACGACGTTACGGCGGTCGAAAACTTTTTCGATGGCGCCGAGATCTATTTGCCGAACACGGCTTTGCGGGCCGATATTGTGGTCTCGATTCCCAAGATGAAAACTCACCACTGGGCCGGCGCCACACTGGCGATGAAGAACTTCTTTGGTCTGGTGCCCGGGGCGGTTTATGGGTGGCCCAAGAATACGCTGCACCAATTCGGCATCGCGCGCTCGATTGTTGGATTGAACCGGGTGTTTTCAAAGACGTTTGCGATCGTGGACGGTATCGTGGGCATGGAAGGCAATGGCCCGATTCAGGGAACCCCCAAGCGAGCCGGGGTGCTGGTGATGGGCACAGATCTTCGCGCCGTCGATGCCACCTGTTGCCGCCTGATGGGCATCGATCCAGCTCGAATCGACTATATCGTTGGCGCGGCTGAATTGGGCAAGGCCACCGTCGAGGGCATTGAGTTACGAGGCGAACGCTTGGCCGATGTCAGGACTGAGTTCGGTCTGATTCGGGAAATGGCAAATCTGCGGCTGAAAGCATAACCGGGTTGTTGGCCGGAGCGATCCGCATCGGTTGCCTTTGCCAGTACGTGAGCGAGCGCCAACACCACTCCAGGGGGCCAAACCGGTAGTAGCGCAGCCAAATCTGGCTCCACATCAAGTTGAATATCCATATTCCAACTACAACAAAATAAAGCTGATAGCGCTCTAGCTGCCCAATCAACTTGAAACCGTGGCTGTAGAAGACGAAACTGCAAATCACCGAGTGAGCGATGTAGTTTGAAAGCGCCATTTGGCCCACGGCCGACAAACGGGCCACCAAGCCTGGGAGCCACCGGCGCTGGAAGACCATCATCACCACGCCCAAATGACCCATCGCAACCGCCACGCGGCCTAGATGATAGGGCGCGTAGCTGAACGGCGCCTGCATCAGGTCAAAGCCGGAAGCTACCCAGGAATAAACGCTCCAGGCATTAACGGGAATGCCGATGACGTAGCCAGTCAAGGCGAGCCGGGCGTAGAATCCGAACGGGCGCTCTCCCTGGAGCACTCCCAGCCGGAGCAACGCCATCCCCAGCATCATCATTCCCCAGAAGTCGAACCAGCCGGGGTCATAGATCGTCCCGCTATGCCATTCGCGGACCCGTTTGGCGCGCTGGGCAAACGCCTTGGCATAGCTGGCGCGATACGCCTCCACTTCCTTGACCAATTCCTCTCGCGGCGGGTTGTGCCTTTTTAGCGTTGCCTCCCAGTCTTCCTTGGCCTTCTTCTGCTCGTCGTTGAGCTTGACGCCTTGCTTGTCGAGGGCCATCGCCGCCTCGCCCTTCTTGCGGGACTCGACACGATCATGGCCTTCGAAGACACTGCCCACGCCAGTCAAGATAAACATGGCCGCAGCCACCGCCATCAGTCGATGGGGTGGCCAATGACGGAACACAAAAAGCAGGAGTCCGGATACGGCGTAGGGGTACAAGATATCGCCATGCCAGATGAGATAGGCGTGCGCGATGCCGAAGAGCACCATCCACAGCATGCGGCGAAAATAGAGGTCGGCCACTCCAAGACCACCTCCCCGCGTTGCGCCGCGTTCGGTGAGCAGGACAATGCTGGCTCCGAACATCATGGAAAACAGGGCCCGCATTTTGCCCTCGAACAAGATGTATTGCACCACGAAGACCCACAGGTTGGCGCCAGAATCTCCGCCCCAAAGCCGAAGGTTATCGTAGGCCGCACCAGGAAGCCCGAACTCTAGAATGTTCATGAGCAGAATCCCGAGCAGGGCCATACCGCGCAGGACGTCGATTGACTGGAT
>JAYTKJ010000414.1:0-4695 GCA_043730365.1 Acidobacteriota bacterium
ACGTTGATTCCTCAAACCTCGAACAACGCAGCACTGGCAGCGCGGGGTATTTGGGGAACCGCGCATCCTCCGCCGAAACCCGGCACAAGTAAAATATACTGCCGCGGTCGGATTCTATGGTCCGGCAATGATGGCAGCGAGCGCACAAACCGGCTTGCACTCTTCCTTACCAGTAGAGCTTGAGTCCAACCTGCATCTGCCGCGGGTCGCTCGCGTTTGTGACCTGACCGAACGTACCCGCATTCAGGTTCGTGTTGCCGGTGCCGAAAATAACGCGGTTGAAGACGTTGAACGCTTCGCCGCGCAGGTCGACGCGAAATCGTTCGGTGATCCGAAAGGTCTTGGCGAGGCTGACGTTTTCGGATTGTCCCCAGAAGGAGCGAACCTTGGGATTAAACCGTGTGGCGTTGCCGAACGTAGTGGCAGGCTGGGCAGGGAACTGGTTGGCTGGCTTCAAGAACCGGTCAACGGCGGGATCGAATTGGCTGTCGGCGATCGGCCCGCGCCAGTTATCGTAAGTGTCTACCAAGGGCCGCGAAGAATAGTTGAAGATCGGGAGCGGATTATTGCGAGCCAGCGCAATCGGCGTGCCACTGTTGTACACCTGAATGCCCGCTACCCGCCATCCGCCCAGCACGTGACTGAGGAAACCGGAACTCATCCAGCGTTCACCTTTGCCGAACGGCAGGTTATAGAGTGTGGAGAATTTGATCGTGTGGGTTTGGTCATACTGGCCGATCGACTTCTCCAGACGTCGATTGCCCTGGTCTTGCGTCGTGGCGCCGGTGGCGAAATAAGTATCTGAGTCGGTGATCAACTTGGACAATACATAACTCCACTGGAAGGTCAGATCCTTGGAAAAACGGCGGTCCGCCTTGATCACCATCGCATGGTATGACGAGTGGCCGCTCTTGTCGCCGTTCTGCACGCCCGTGTTGATGCTCGAGTATTGCGGGTACGGACGCAAAGCCTGCGCCAGCGTCGCATTACCGCCCCACAGCGCCTTGAAAGTTGGGAACGGCGGGGTGAATCCGGCGCTGACTACCTGCGCGTTGGTAATGTCCAGCCGCATCAAGGCCAACGCCTGCGTGGCGCCAAAGCGCGAGACCAAAGAGTTCATGGTGGCTGTAGGTACCTGATTGAGATTCAGGTTGCCAGACTGCAGGTGTGTGCCGACGTTGGCGTTGTAGCCTACCTCAAGGGTCATGTTCTTGCCCAATTGCCGCTGCATGTTGAACGTCCAGAAGAAGCTCTCCGGCGCGCGCGTGGCTTCTTGACCCTGCCAGTAGTCCACGGTGTTGCCGTTGGAAAAACCGGGGTTGATGGAAGGTGGCAATTGATAGGCGGGTGGTCCCTGATCGAGTAGGAACGTGGGCTGCACCCCTTGTGAACCGTTGTTGAATTGATACTGTCCGATGAAGCCCGCAAAGTGGCCGCTACCTTGGACGGCAGTGATGCGCGAGAAGGACCGGCCGAACGCCGTGCGAAACGTGGTCTTCTCATTGGGCGTGTAAGCGAGGCCGATTCGCGGCCCAATTCCACCGTACCAACCCGGCACCAGGCTGCGAGTGTTCTCGCGCCCCTGGCCGAAGCCCGCAAACCAAAGCGCGCCGGGAATTCCGCCCGCGGCGGCATTGGGGCGCGTCGGATTGAAGTCCGAGTACTCGTCCTTCTTGTTAGTCGGCGGCTGTGTAAAGTCGTAACGAAGGCCAATATTCAACATCAGCTTGCGGGTGATACGGAAATCGTCCTGCGCGTAGAAACCGAAGTAAGGAAATCGCTGCGTCACGTTGCGGATGGTCTCCGTGCGGCCCAGGAATGCCTGTCCCACGAGGAATGAAGCAAACGAACTGCCACCGCTAGCGGGGAACGAAGCTGATCCCGGAATGGACGTGCTCTGGAAGCTGAAATCGGCCCGCCCCGCCAGATCCTGTTGCCCAAAGCCGTTGGCGTTCTGATCCTGGTATTGAAAGCCGAACTTCAAGGTGTGTTTCCCGCGAACCCAACTCAAGTCATCCTTAAGCCCCCAGCCGGGCTGATCGGTGCCGTTGTAGGAGGCCGAACCCCAGCCAGTGAATTCGGTGAAGTTGATGGTGGGGAAATTCTGGTTACAATCCACGACATTCTTGATGCAGACCTTGTCTTTCCAATTCTTATCGACGTTAGCCGAAAAGCTGTTCTTGGTGAACGTATTCTTGGCGAAGGAGAAGTGGTTCACCATCGTCGACGAGATCGTGTAGTCGTGTGAAATCCGAAACGCTTCGGTGTCCCAGGCTTGAATCTGTCCATTCCATAGCGGCTCTGGCAGGCCGGGTGCGCCGGCCGGGCCGGGCTTGTTGCGAAAGACAGTGGTGTTCCAAAGGAATGAAACACGCTGCTTGCTGCCAAGGATCTGGTCAGCTTTGACACTGTACTTGTCCGTGGGAGTAACCTGGGTGCCGCCGCTCACCAGATAGTTATTGCGTACATAGCCGCTGGTGCCGGGAGCAAAACCGCGATTGGGTTGCGCCGCTTTACCGAACTCGGCAATCGAACGCGCGGTGGTGGAGAACTGGCTGACCGGAATCTGATTGCCCGGGTACGCATCGCGAACCGAGCCTGTCCCGGCCGGATTCGCCCGCGTGGTGTTGGGATCGTAAATAGGGATGGGGCGGCCGGTCTGATCCACCCAGTTGGAAAAGTTTCCTGAGTACATTTCCGGCGTAGGGACGGACAGGAAGGTGTCGTTGGCGCCCACGCGGTTGCGGAACCCTTCATAAGAGACGAAGAAAAACGTCTTGTTGCGGCCGTCGTAAAGCTTTGGAATGTACACCGGCCCAGCGGCGGTGAAGCCGAAATCATTCTGGCGATAAATGGAGCGGCGGGCCGCGAAAAAATTCCGCGCGTCCATCGCATCGTTGCGCAAGAAGTCGTAGGCTGAGCCGTGCAGCTGATTGGTGCCGGACTTGGAGGCGAACGTCATCACTCCGCCGCCCGCTTGGCCATACTCCGCCTTGAAGCCGTTGGTATCGACGGTAAACTCGGTGAGCGACTCCACCGATGGAGTGTTGAGCGCGGCCTCCGCCGTGTCGCCCGAGCGATTCGTGCCCACCGAATGGCCGTCGAGCGTGGCGTCCCACTGTGCAACCTGCCCACCACCTAACGCGAGTCTCTGGCCATCGCCGCGAGCTTCGGCCGCGACGGCAACCAAGTTGAAGGGGCTACGCATTGCGCCGCCCACCACCAGGGGCAGTTCGTCCACCAGTTTGTTTTCCACCAACGTCGAGACTTTGGCGTTCTCAGTTTGGATGGTGGCCGCCGCCGCCGTAACTTCGATCTGTTCGGAGACCTGGCCGAGTTGGAGGATGGCGTCGACACGCACGGTGCCCCCGGCTGAGACATTGAGATTCTGTTGGACGAAGCGCTTGAATCCTGAGGCCGTGATCTCGATCCGGTAGACGCCGGGCAAGAGATTCGATGCGCTGTATTCGCCGGTAGAGGTGGTCGTGATCTTCACCGCGGCGTTGGTATCGCGCTGGGTCACGGTGATCCCCGCGCCAGCCACCGCGGCGCCAGATGGATCGGTGGCGATACCGGTTATGCTGCCGCGTTCACTCTGAGCCAAAGCGGCGAGTACGCAGAAGAAAAAAGGTGCAAGATTCCGTACAGTCTTCATCAATAGACCCTCTTGGCGTTACATTATCACAACGGGTAGTCTGAAACGAGGAGACTTGGAATTGAGATACTATGGAACCATGCGCTCAGCGGTCTTGTTGCTCACTACCTCCCTGTTTTTTGCGGTTGGAGCTTTTGCCCAGTCCGGCACGGCCGAGATCAACGGTTCGGTCACCGACAGCTCCGGCGCCGCCGTCAACGGGGCGACGGTCACGGTCTCCAATCCTTCCACGGGCTTCACGCGCGTGTTGAAGACGAATGATCAAGGCATCTACGCGGCTCCCGCTTTGACTCCCGGAGTCTATACGGTGAGGGCCGAGATGCAAGGCTTCCAGGCACAGTCCCGCGCTAAGATCGAGTTGCAAGTAGGCCAGGCGGCGAGCATCGGCTTCACGCTTACCGTCGGTAACGTCACCGAGGTAATCGAGGTCACGGGTGGCGCGCCGGTACTGGAAACTGAATCGACCTCGGTCGGCACCGTGATCGAGAACAAGCGCATTGTCGAATTGCCGCTCAATGGCCGGAACTACTTGCAGCTTGCGTCGCTGATTCCGGGCGCCACCACCAACGGACCAGCCTCGTCGCAAGGCCAGCAACGCATGGGCGGCGCGCGCAATCAGTTTGCCCTCAACGTGGCCGGACAGCGCGTCCACTTCAATCACTACGCGCTTGATGGCATGGAGAACACCGATCCGAATTTCAACACCTATTTGTTCCTGCCATCAATCGATGCCCTGCAGGAGTTCAAGGTGGAAAGCGGGTTGTTTTCTGCCGAGTATGGCCGCGGTATCGCACAAGTGAACGTATCCACCAAAGGCGGAACCAACCAGCTTCACGGCGTTGGCTTCGCGTTTGTGCGTAATTCCCAGTTTGACGCCCGCAATTTTTTCGCGCGCGTCAATCCCGCCTTTAAGCGCAATCAGTTTGGCGGAACGATCTCTGGCCCGGTGGTTCTGCCCAAAGTCTTTGACGGTCGCAACAAGCTCTTCTTCATGTTCAACTACGAGGGCCTGCGCGAGCGTCGCGCACTGACACAAACCA
>JAYTKJ010000415.1:0-13019 GCA_043730365.1 Acidobacteriota bacterium
ACGAATGAATAGATCTTGCCGTGGCGTTCGGCGACAAAGAAGCGGTTGGTGGCGGCATCGTGCGTGATCGCCAGGGGCTCGGAGAAACGCAGTCCGGGGAAGGCAATCTCGAGGCGATATGGGTCGGGAGGCTCGGGCGAGCCCGCGATGCGGGACGTCGTCCAAGGGACGCGCTTGTCGAGGCCGAACGGCTTACGGATGCTCTTGGGCGCAGCCGCCGCGAGTTGAAACAGGAGGCAAGCGGCGGCGAACATGACGCCGACGGCAGCGAGAAATCGCATCATACGATGACGCATAGTAGTTTGGAATAGTATATCTGGCGGACTAACCCGCCGTACGGCGAACCTCTTGACGCCGGTCTAAAGCAAAGTGATTCGGCAAAAACAGCGCCGATACTGCGCGAACACCCTTGGAACGATCGCGTAGCCATCGCGTTCGAGGCTCGTCAACGATACCCGGCCGCCTGCAAAGCGAATAGCTCGGCGTACCGTCCGCCCAATGTCACCAGATCTTCATGCGAACCTTGCTCGACAATTGCACCGTTTTCGAGCACCAGAATCCGGTCTGCCATGCGGACGGTGGAGAAGCGATGAGAGATGAGCACGGCCATCCGGCCCCGGGTCAATTCGGCGAACCGTTGAAAGACTTCGAACTCGGCCCGAGCGTCGAGGCTGGCGGTCGGCTCGTCCAAAATGATCAATTGGGCGTCGCGCATGTAGGCCCTGCCCAGGGCGATTTTCTGCCATTGCCCGGCCGACAAATCGGAGCCGCCTTCGAACCGGCGGCCCAGCATATTCTCGTATCCTCGGGCCAACTGCGCGATGACGCCGTCGGCTTGAGGCTTCTCGGCGGAGTCTTGAATCCTCAGCTGGTTGGCCAATTCTTCCACTCGCCCAAGTCCAATATTTTCGCGGGCGGACAGGTCATACCGCATGTAATTTTGGAAGATCACGCCAATCTCGCGACGTAGCGATGCGGCGTCGTACTCGCGCAGATCTACTCCGTCCAGAAAGACTGCGCCCTCGTCCGGATCGTATAGGCGCACCAGCAGTTTGACCAGCGTCGTCTTGCCAGCGCCGTTCTCGCCGATTAGCGCAATCCGCTCGTGGCGGGCGAGCCGGAAGCTGACGTTGCGGAGCACCCACTTCTCTTTGCCGGGGTAGAGCGCCTGATCGGTGATCCCGGACACCGATCCCAGCAACCCTTCCATCAGCGACCGGCTGCGGGCAAAGGCTCCAGCGAAGAACGTTAAGTCGATTCAAACTCGCTGGCCAACCGACGGAGGGACCAAGGGCGCGATTTTGTTGTTGGCTTCGCCGGCGTCCAACTACGTCACCGGGGAGAACCTGACGTGGATGGCGGCTTTGTGCTGTGGAAGTGAGATAACGCCGGTCCGAGAGCGATCCCGGACCAGCGTACTTTCCAGATACAGGCTGCGGCCGGGCCTAGTTTTGGTGGTCTTTCTTGTGCTCGTCCTTCTTGTGATCGGCTTTCTTGTGATCGTCCTTCTTGTCGTGATGTTCGTCTTTCTTTTCGTGATCGGCGGTCTTCTCAGTCTTGGGGGCCGTTTTGTGCTCGTCGGCAAACGCAAACGCTCCGGTGCTCAAGAGCAAGCCGAGGCCGATGGAAAAAGTAAGGAGTTTCTTCATGAAATTCTTTTCGGCCGCTCGCTTCGGTTCTTTAGAAAAAATGGGGCTGCGGCAAGCCCTAGGGTAGGTGCGCAGACATGATCGGGAATTGGACGAAACGCGGCTTGCAGAAGCTTGGGTACAGTTTGATGAAGACGCGCGGACGATACTCGGTCGACGGCTTTTCGACGGTGCATCAGCCGCGGTTTCTGCCGGACCCGAGGTTTCAAGCAGCGTATGGCCGGGGAGTGGAGGCCAGCCTCGGCGTCGACCCCGGCTTCGAGTGGCGCGTGCATACGGCGCTCTGGGCGGCCGGGCGCGCGTTGCAGACCGACGGGGACTTCATTGAATGCGGGGTGAATGCGGGGTTCATCAGTTCGGCGATCATGAGCCACTTAAGGTGGGAGTCGGCTGAGAGAAACTTCTATCCGGTTGACGCGTTCAGGGGGCCCGACCTCGATCAATACTCGGAGACTGAGGTAGGGGAGGGGCGTGTGCAGGTGGCGCGGGCCGCGCTGGGCTCCGGCTCCTACGTTGTGGATCTGGATCCCGATCGCGCGAACTACCGGCAAGGGCCGCGCGCGATCGTCGGGCCCGGGACGGTCCCGCAGATCCTGGCTTCGATTCCGGTTGAACGCGCCGCCTTCGTGCATATCGACTTGAATTGCGCGGCCCCGGAAGCAGCGGCTCTCGAGCACTTGCGGGGGAGGTTCGACGTGCGGCACGCCGGCTTGACCGACCAAGCCCGGTAACCGCGTGCCTCCGGGTCGCTCGCGCGCACGGCCACCATCAAATCCTGATGCCAGGGCACCTTCCAGTTTGCGTCCGGCGTCTTATCGAAACAGATGGCCCGCACGGCAAAACAATTGGGACCGATTGCGGGCTCGATGACGTCACGCAGTTCACGCGACGCAGCCAAAACGCGGATGCCGTCGAGCTCAAGCAGATTGCGGACGCCGCCCCTCCCGGGCGCCGCAGCCAAATCGGCGATCAGCACGATGAAGTTGTCGATCGCGGCAGGCGCGAACACCCTTGGTATGATCGCGTAGCCGTCGCGCTCGAGGCTCATCATCAACGATACCCAGCCGCCTGCAAAGCAAACAGTTCGGCGTAGCGGCCACCCAGTGTCACCAGGTCTTCATGAGACCCTTGCTCGACGATGGCGCCGTTCTCGAGCACCAGAATCCGGTCCGCCATGCGCACGGTGGAGAAGCGATGCGAGATGAGTACAGCCATGCGGCCCCGGGTCAACTCGGCGAACCGCTGAAAGACCTCAAACTCGGCTCGCGCGTCGAGGCTGGCCGTCGGTTCGTCCAAGATGATCAGTTGGGCGTCGCGCATGTAGGCCCTGCCCAGGGCGATTTTCTGCCATTGCCCGGCCGACAAATCGGAGCCGCCTTCGAACCGGCGGCCCAGCATGTTTTCGTATCCGCGGGCCAACTGCGCGATGACACCGTCGGCTTGAGACTTCTCGGCGGAGTCTTGAATCCTCGCCTGGTTGGCCAGCTCTTCCACTCGTCCAAGCCCAATGTTTTCACGAGCTGACATGTCATATCGCATGTAGTCTTGGAAGATCACGCCGATCTCGCGCCGTAGCGACGCGGCGTCGTACTCGCGCAGATCTACTCCGTCCAGGAAGACTGCGCCCTCGTCCGGATCGTATAGGCGCGCCAGCAGTTTGACCAGCGTCGTCTTGCCTGCGCCGTTCTCGCCGATCAGCGCGATCCGCTCGTGGCGGGCGAGCCGGAAGCAGACGTTGCGGACCACCCACTTATCTTTACCGGGATAGCGGAAGCTAACGCCCCTGAATTCAAATCCAGACTGGATGGGACGAGGGACTGGAATCGCGCCAGGCTGGGAATCGATACCCGGTTTCATCTCGAAGAATTCGTAGAGGTCTGCCAGGTAGAGCGCCTGATCGGTGATCCCGGACACCGATCCCAGCAGGCCTTCCATCAGCGACCGGCTGCGGGCGAAGGCCCCGGCGAGGAACGTTAAGTCGCCTATAGTCAGTGCACCAGCCATGGTTTGCTGAACTACTACTGCATATGCCCCGTAGTAGTCGGCGGTCCCCATCAGGTTGAGACCAGCCCCGGCCACGGATCGGCGAACGGCCAGCTTGCGATTCTCGGCCATGAAGCGTTCCGACAGACGCCGGTAGCGCTCAATCAGATGGCCCCCGAGGCCGAAGATCTTCACTTCCTTGGCACTCTGCGCTGAAGCGCCCAGCATTCGCACGTAATCGAGCTCCCTGCGTTCAGGAGTCCATCGGTAGAGCAACGAGTAGGCTAGTCCGGCAAAATGCGTCTCGCCCAAAAAATTGGGCACAACCGCGATGGCGAGCAGCAGAACCAGCCACGGGGAGAACCAGATTAGGCCCACCGAAAGCGTGGCCAGCGTGATCAGTTCCTGGGTCAGGGAGGCGAGAGTGGTCAGAAGTCCAAGCCTGCCAGTAGTTTGGCGGCGAGCCCGCTCAAGCTTGTCGTAGAACTCGGGATCTTCAAAACGGACGAGGTCCAAGCCCGAAGCATGTTCCATGAGCCTGATGCTGAGGACGTTGGTGAAACGGTCTCCCAGCAGACTGTCCGACAATGCGATGGCCCGGGCCAGCAAGTCATTGAGGATGGCGAGCCCGAACTCGACGGCTACCAAATTCCATATTTTCGAGTTGTTGCCGGTTTCGCCGCCAACGGAGCGTACGACTTGGTCCAGGATCAACTTTGCCACCCAAAGCATTGCCACCGGGATCGAGGACTTGGCCAACCGGCACACAACCGTCAGGATCGTGAGGGTGCGCGAGGTCTCCCAGACCATTGCAAGCAATGGCGGAACATTGCGTAAAGCGTGAAAACGCTCTCGCCAGGTTTTGGATTCGTCGCGCTTGACAGCGGCTGGGTGGGGGTTCAGAAGCGTGAGCCAGGTCACATAAGAAGGGATGGCCCCGAAGGAACCACCCCTTCTTTCATGTTCATTGGGAGAATCAGGACCAACGGAAACGCAACCGTTAGAACCTGTGTGATTTGGATCTTAAAGTCTGGGAGGTTGGAAGTCAAGGGAAAAAGGAGCCCAAAAAAAACGCCCACAAACATCACATAAATATAGACTTATCTAGATGGCTTCGTTTTGGGCGAAGCGGAAGACCGGGCGAAAACGGGTTTCCCCAAGGGCCGAAAACCCGTCTAAGGGCGCGGAAAAAATGGGCTTACGAAGCGTCGCACGCGGCTGAGAAGAGGGCAGCGTGCGCCAAAACCACCAGTACCGCGCCCGTTGGTACTATCGATCCCCCAAATGGAGGGTAAGCATAGCGTCGTCCTCTTCGGTCCGGCCGCGCAGCTTCCGGTAGCCCACCCGAAAAAAGGCGTAACAGCAGCCCGCCAGCAAGGCACTGCCGATAATGACTCCGGTGTTGACGAAGATGCCGAGCAGCAAGGCTGCCGGCGATGGCTCGGGTTTGGGAATCTTTTCATTCCAGGTCAGAGTGGCCTGGTAGTTCACCTTGGCTAGCAGCTTCTCGGCTTCGTCGGCATCAGGCGCTGAGAACGTCACCGCCACGATCGGGCCGCTGCGCTTGACGACAGCGTGGGAAAGCTTCTGGAACTCGGCTGCGCGCTCGCGGGCGAGCTGGGGTGTGGGGTAGTTGAAAAGAGCGAGGTTGGCTTCCCCTTTGGCCGTCTGGTAGCGCGCCATTTGCGCCTCGGCGCCGACGGAAAAGGCGGCGACGGACGGCGAAACGCGGGGTTCGAATCGCTGCAGCGTGGCCGGGCCGATCACGTACCGTTCACTACCGGGAATCAGGCCGCCTTCGGGCAGGAAAGAAGGCAGAGTGGGCAAAGCCGACTGGTCCAGCCGGGGCAGTTGCACGTGCAGAATGTCGACTTCCTGTTGGGTGGGCACGCGGCCGCGAAAATCGAGGACAAAGTTGCCCTTGAGCAGAAAGGCCTGGGTGGGGGACTGGACCGCATGCTTCTCCAGCTTCGAAATCTGCGCGCCGCCGGGCTTGAGCCATTGGAAGACGCCGAAGGCACCCGTGGGATCCTTGAGCCGGTAGCCAACGCCTTTCCAGGAACCGTAGTCGGCTTCCTCGGCTACCTCGAGTCCATACTCATCCCACACCGCTTTGTCGGCAGGAGCGAGCACGGCCGGGCGGATGGAAGTGCGCTTGTGCTCCCACAACTGCTCCGGCCAGATGGCTCCGAAGAGGGCGGGCGTCAGGATGAGGACCGGAATCAGGCGCCGTGGCATTTCTTGTATTTCTTTCCGGAGCCACATGGGCAAGGATCGTTACGCCCCACGTCGCGGTTCTTGTTGAGGCTCTGCTTGGCGGGATTCTCCACTGTCGATCCGACGAATTGGATGGAATCCAGTTCCTTCTGCTTTTTCCGCTCGATGTGGCGAGTGAACTCTTCGATGGAGTTCTGGGCGGCCTGGCGTCTTTCGGGGCCGACGGCCGACGCCGCCGGACTGTATTCGGGCAGCGGCTCGGCTGCTCCACCCCCGAGCAGGCCCGGATCCTCATCGCCGTAGGCTTCCACTCCGTCGCCAGCCGGCTCGACCGACTGCAGGAAGAAGAGATATTTGACCGTATCGTCTTCCACGCGGTCGCGCATGGCTTCGTACAGTTTGAAGGACTCCTTCTTGTATTCGATGAGCGGATCCTTCTGTCCGTAACCGCGCAGACCGATGCCTTCGCGCAGATGGTCCATCGAGAGCAGGTGATCTTTCCACTGCTGGTCAATGACGTTCAACATTATGATGCGCTCGGTTTCGCGCATCACTTCCGGGGTGATAGTGTCTTCCTTCTCTTTGTAGCGGCGCTCGACGAGCTCGGAAAGCCTCTCCTCCAGAGCCTCACGCGTCAATCCGCCGATCGACTCCGGCGCCACGCGCACGCCAAACTGGGTAAGAATGTCGTTCTGAAGATTAGTCAGGTCCCACTCAGGCGGACGCACTTCGACGGGACAACGAAGGTCCATAACCGAACCGATGATGCCTCTGACGAAGCTCAGAATCGTCTCGCGCTGATCGCCGCCTTCGAGCAGTCCGCGGCGCAGAGCGTAGACGGCCTGGCGCTGCTTGCTCATAACGTCGTCATATTCAAGCAGGTGTTTGCGGGCAGCGAAATTTTGCGCCTCCACCGCTTTCTGAGCGGCGGCGATGCGCTTGGTGATCAGGCCGCTTTCGATCGGCATATCTTCTTCCATGCCCAGCTTGAGCATGAGATTCTGCACGCGCTCACCGCCGAAGATGCGCATGAGATCGTCTTGCAGAGACAGGTAGAAGCGCGAGGAACCGGGATCACCCTGGCGGCCCGCGCGACCGCGTAACTGGTTGTCGATCCGGCGCGACTCGTGACGCTCGGTGCCAAGAATATGCAGGCCGCCGGCTTTGACGACCTCGGCATGCTCAGCCTCGCACTGGGCCTTGTATTTGGCCAGCATGGCGTTCCACTCTTCGCGCGGAACCTGATCGGAATCCTTGTTTTCCTTGAGCAGCGCCTCCCTGGCCATGGAATCAGGATTGCCGCCCAGCAGGATGTCGGTGCCGCGGCCGGCCATGTTGGTGGAGACGGTGACCGCGCCTTTGCGGCCCGCCTGCGCAACGATGTAGGCCTCGCGCTCATGGTTCTTGGCGTTGAGCACCTCATGGCGGACGCCCATCCTCTTAAGGATGCCCGAGAGCACTTCGCTCTTTTCCACCGAAACGGTGCCGACTAGCACGGGCTGGCCGGTTTCGTGCTTCTCCTTGATCTCTTTGGCCGCATTGCGGAACTTTTCCGTTTCGGTGCGATAGACCATGTCCATCGTGTCCTTACGGATCATGTTGCGATTGGTGGGAATAGCGACCACATCCACGTTGTAGGTCTTACCAAACTCGGCCGCTTCGGTCTCGGCGGTGCCGGTCATGCCGGCCAGTTTCTTATAGAGGCGGAAGTAGTTCTGGAAAGAAATGGTGGCGAGGGTCTGATTTTCACGCTCGATCTTGACGCCTTCCTTGGCTTCGACGGCCTGGTGCAGCCCGTCGCTCCAACGGCGCCCGGGCATCAGGCGCCCGGTGAACTCGTCAACAATGATGACTTCGCCTTCCTTGACCAGATAGTCCTTGTCGCGGTGATACAGCACGTGCGCACGCAGGCCTTGCTGAACGTGATGATTGATCTCGATGTTCTCGGGATCGTACATGTTGTCGATGCTGAGGAGCTTCTCGCACTTGAGAACGCCCTCTTCGGTGAGGGCGACGCTGCGGTGCCGTTCGTCCACCGTATAGTCTCCGGTGGTGTACTTTTCGCCCGGCTCGCGGCCCTCGATCACCTCGCCGCGAATGAGCTTGGGGATGATCCTATTGATGCGGTAATATTTGTCGGTGGATTCCTCCGATGGTCCGGAGATGATCAACGGCGTACGAGCTTCGTCAATCAGGATCGAGTCCACTTCGTCGACAATGGCAAAGTTGTGGCCGCGCTGCGCACAGTCGCCGAGCCGGAACTTCATGTTGTCGCGCAGATAATCGAAGCCGTACTCGTTGTTGGTGCCGTAGGTAATATCGCTGTGATAGGACCGTTGGCGTTCGCCGTCATCGAGGCCGTGGACGACGATCCCGGTGGTCAGACCGAGGAACTTGTACAGCCGGCCCATCCACTCGGCGTCGCGCCGGGCCAGGTAATCATTGACGGTGACGACGTGTACGCCTTTGCCGCCGAGGGCATTGAGGTAAACGGGCAGGGTGGCGACGAGCGTCTTGCCTTCGCCCGTGCGCATCTCGGCAATCTTGCCGCGGTGCAGCATAATGCCGCCGATCAATTGCACGTCAAAGTGCCTCATGCCTAAAGCTCGCCGGCCACCCTCACGGCAGACGGCAAAAGCGTCGATAAGAAGCTCGTCGAGCGTAGCGCCTTGGTCCAGCTTGAGTTTGAACTCGGCGGTCTTGGACGTCAGGTCCGCGTCGGAGAGCGGCTGGAGTTGCGCCTCCATATCATTAATGGCCGCCACCAGGGGCTGGATTTTTTTGATATCCCGCTCGTTCTTGGTGCCGAAAATCTTGGCCAGAATGGTGTCAACAAACATAGAAGGGGGGGTGCAGCAATTGCTACTACCCTCAAGTGTAGCGCGTAGAAAAATAGTACGGGAGTTCTCTTGTTGTGTGACGAAGCGTACTGCACACTAGTTCCACAAGAGTAATGGAGGCAGGCTAGGGCTTGAGAGGAGCCCCAGCCAGCTCCCGTTTAGAGGAAACGAAATGAATGTTCAACTATGTCCCCGCCAGCAGAGGGCTTTCGAGGGATTGGCCACGGCCTTGGAGCGTGGTGCGGTAGCCTGCCTGCGCGGTCGCCAGAGCCGCGGCAAGACCACTGTGCTTCGTGCTCTGTTTGCGCGGACGGGTGGAGCTTATCTGACGGCGCGTGAATACATCGAGGCCGGATTGACGCGCGACCCGCTGGCGCTGGAAGAGGCGTTTTTCGTCCTCGTTCTGAACAAGGTGGAGCGAGGCGGCGACTATATTTACCTTGATGACCTGGGGCGTCTGACCTCGCTGCTGGTTGACGGCAATGGGCACTATCCGCGGCGCGGGTACTTTGAGATGACCCTCAAGGCGCTGTGCGAACATACGGCAGCGCGCGGACGGAAGCTGATCTTCGAAGAGGGAGCAACGGCGTCGCGCGAGGCCGGAGCGCGCGCCTTCTCAACCCAGATCGATGAGTTCACGGCGGAAGACTATGGGTTCCTTGGCACGCGGTGGCTGGGCAAGGACAAAGCCGCGCTGGTGGATTTTGGCCAAGTCTACCGCTTTGCGCCTCGGCTTGACGTTCATCAGCTGAATGCGGCCTGTCAATGGATGTTCCACGAAAAGGAGCTGAGCACGGGCGCGTTCATCGAATACCTGCGAACCGAAACGCTGAAGTCCAACGTGGATCTGAGCGAGGTTTCGCCTGTCGATCTGCGGCAGCTTGAAGCGCTGGAGGAAGTGGTCCGCGGCCTGGCGGCGCAAGTGGTGTTGCCGCTGGAGAACGATCAGGCGGTGAAGGAATTCTCGCTGCGCCCCAAGCGAGGCGTCCTGTTGCATGGACCGGCTGGCACCGGCAAGACCACGATCGGACGCGCGCTGGCGCATCGCCTCAAGAGCAAATTTCTCAAGTTGGATGGTTCGCTGTTCTCAACCGCAGCCGGGTTCCGCCCCCATCTGGACGAACTGTTCGCACTGGCGCGCACGAACGCTCCCGCCGTCATTTTCGTGGACGACGCCGACGTGTTGTTTGCCAACGCCCCGGCCGGCGCCTGTCATTATTTCTTCTCCCGGCTGGACGGCCTGGAGAACCTGACCGGAGACTCGGTATCGGTCGTGATGACGGCGCAGAATCCCGGCCTGCTTCCGGCCGAGTTGCTCAGTTCGGGACGGATCGAATCGTGGCTCGAGACGCGGCTGCCCAACCCCACCGCGCGCGGCAAACTGTTCCAGGAGCAAGTGGCACGGCTCGGCGAGAGCCTGCGCCACGTCGATCCTCAGCAGATTTTGTCGGCGTCGGATGGGTTTTCGGCGGTGGAGGTGAAGAGCGCGGTTGAAGAGGCCAAGGCGCTGTTTGCGTATGACCGGCTGCAGAACCAGCCGTCGCGCGGAGGCACCAACTACCTGCTGGAAGGCGTGGCGCAGGTAACGGCGCTGCGACGGCGGGCGGCGCCAAAAACCGCGGCCTGAGGAAAATCGATACTCTAGTGAGTTGACGATCCCTGGCCGCCAATTTCTCACCAACCTGGTGGAGCGCCGAGCGCTGCTCTATCAGATGGTGCGACGCGATTTTGACCAGCGCTACGTTGGCTCAGCCGCCGGCTGGCTCTGGGGCCTGATCCATCCGCTCGTCATGCTGCTGGTCTGGAAGTTCGTCTTTGAGACCTGCATGGGGATTAAGATGCCGCGCGGAGAAGTAACCCAGAATTACACCTTGTTCTTACTGGCGGGTTACCTGCCCTGGTTCCTGTTTCAGGAGACGGTGCAGAGGTCGGCCAACTCGCTGGTGGACAACGCCAACCTGATCACCAAGACGCTGTTCCCCTCTGAGATTGTGCCGATCTCGATCTTCCTGTCGTCGCTGGTCAATCACTTCTTCACGCTAATCCTGCTGGTGGGCGCGACGGCTCTCTGGCTGGGTCACTGGGGCGCGGCGGTGCTGCTGGTGCCGGTCTACACGGTGCTGCTGGGCATGCTGGCGATTGGGATCGGCTGGATCGCCGCCAGTTTGCAGGTCTATCTACGCGATACCGCGCAAGTGACACAGGTAGTGCTGACGTTGTGGATGTGGTTGACGCCGGTGTTCCTCTATGAGAGCTCCTATCCGGCACGCTATCAGTGGCTCATTGACTACAACCCATTGGCGTATCTGGTGCGCAGTTATCGCGAGCGGATCTTCTCCAGCAACGCTCCCAATCTGGAGGAGTTTGGTGTGATTGCTTTCTACTCGGTGACGGCTTTTGTGGCGGGGGGGTTGTTTTTCCGCCAGTTGAAGCGCGGCTTCGCTGACGTACTCTGACCCCTTGTGAGGGCGCGGTTCCCGGTACTTCGGCGGAGCTACTACTGCTCCCACTCCTTGGCGAGAATCCGTGCGTATTCTCCAGAGGCGAATAGATCAAAGTCGAAGTCTTCGGGCGGAAGCTCCGGGAAGACAGTCGAATGCTGGCGGCACAGGAAGAGATGATCGGCGTAACGATAGTAGTGGCGAACGAACTCAGATGACAGAATCTCACGTTCCGGCACATCGGCCAGGACGCAATTGAGCGCCAGTGCGCGCTGGAAAATGGCGCGATAGTCGGCCACGCCCCACTGCTTCAGCTTGGCCACCACCTTGGAGGGCGGGTTGTCCACCAGATAGGCGGCAAAACTCTGGAACTTGTAGCCCTTGTCGACCAGTTCCAGATTGGTTTCCGCAAATTCCTGACACTGCTCAATCCAGCGCATCAGGTCACGGCCCACATAGAACAGCATGCGGATCTCGCAATAGCGGCCGTCCAGCAGCCGGCGCTCAAGTTCATCGGTGCTCAACTCACCGGTGGGTAGCAAGCCTTGCAACATCAGGCTGGCACGTGAACTCTCCACCAGACGGCCCGGACCGCTGGAGTCCGAGAACGGATGGAGGATCAACGGAGGGAGCGTCCAGATGCGCTTCTTGACGGCCCGAGATGTTTCTATCGCCATGTTGCCTACGATCTTATCGGTCTTTCCAAAATCAGACATTAGCGCAGGAGGCTTAATGTTAGGGTACGGACGTTCGGGACTACTCTCTCAGGGAGAAAAACCTTACTTTCGGCGCTCCAGTAGGACATCGGCGTTGATGGTTTGCCCATTGCGTAGTACTACGACCTTCACAGTTTCCCCTACCTTCTTCGCCCGCAGGGCATAGGTGAAGTCATAGAGATTGTCGATCTTCTTGCCGTCAAACTCAGTCATCATGTCGCCAGCCTTCAGGCCGGCCTTGGCGGCGGGAGAGCCCTCACGCACGTCGGCGAACTTGACTCCGCCCTTCTGATCGGCCATGTCGGGGATGGAGCCGAAATAGGGACCGTAGCCTCCGCCGGAGGATGTGCCGGCGGCGCTCACCGGGCGCGGCGGGGGAGCCACGCGTACGAATTGTGGCCGGGCCTCGTCGTCGGCCAGCCGGCGCGTCGCCGACGAGATCACCTCGAGGAGTTTGACAGCTTCCGGCGCATCAATCTTGTCCCAGGTGTCGGACGGCTTGTGGTAGTCGGCATGGAGCCCGGAAAAAAAGAACAGCACCGGCACCTGCTTGGTAGTGAACGAGGTGTGATCGGAAGAGCCGTATCCGGTGGAGTCCGCCTTCTCCAGATTGAGGCTGGAGGATTTGGCCACCTCATCGATCAGCGCGTTGAACGAGGCACCCGTGCCGAGGCCGCCCAGGTACACCTTGCCGTCGCGGATGCGCCCAATCATATCCATGTTGAGCATGGCCACTGCTTTGTCGATCGGCAATTTCGGATTGTTGACGTAGAAGCCCGAGCCCAGCAGCCCCAACTCCTCACCGGCAAACGTCATGAACACGATGCCCCGCCGGTGTTTGCCCTGTGCGCCAAAGTAGCGGGCGAGTTCAATGACGCCAGCCGTGCCCGAGGCGTTGTCGTCGGCGCCGGGGTGAGGCGTGCCGGCGAGTGAAGGCGCCATCGAGAATTGGTGGCCCAGCCCCAGGTGATCATAGTGCGCACCGATGATCACATGCTCGTCGGTCTCACCAGGCAGATAGCCCGCCACGTTGCTTACGGGTCTGGAATCGCGCCGCACATCGGTGCGTATCGAAATCGTCACGGTTTCAGGCAGCGCAAAGCTCATGTTGCTGAGGTCTTTGTCGATCGCGGCCTGGAGTGTTTTGATCTCTCCTCCATGCGGACCTGCTTG
>JAYTKJ010000416.1:0-4898 GCA_043730365.1 Acidobacteriota bacterium
CCGGGAAGCAGCCCGGCACTCGGCCGGCCCGAGCCTTCAGCAGACGACGGCGCGGCTGCGGCTTTGCTCGCGATAGTGTCCCGGGTGCGGTCCAGGAGCCGCACCACCTGGATGCCGGCGGCCAGCCGCACCTTGGTGACAATTTCGCTCGCCAACGTTTGGGGGTCCACTGCCACGCCGGGCGAGAACTTGAGGACGAAATCCACGGCGCCCACATCCAGGGCCTGCAAGGTACGCGTGGCGCCTTTGCCGCTGACGCCGCTGATCGCTACCACCGGCGTGGGACGGGTTTGCATGATGGTGCGGAGGGCCTCGAGCCCGTCCATTTCGGGCATCTCCAGGTCGAGCGTAAGGACATCGGGCTGCAGCCGGTGCACAGCGTCGACGGCTTCAATACCATCGCCAGCCTGACCGACTACGTCAAAGCCGAGGGCCGGAGTCAAATAAGAAGCGACGAGGCGGCGGATAAACGGCGAGTCATCCGCCACCACCACGCGAATCGTGTTGGCGCTCATCGAACTAGCGCTTCCTTGGCCTCGCGCACTACGCGGCGCATCACGGCCACCAGTGTTTCGTCCTGATAGGGCTTAACCAGATAGTCGGTGGCGCCCAGCTCGAAGGCTTTCTTACGGTGCTTCTCGCCAGCCCGTGACGTGAGCATGACGACGGGCACTTGCTTGAGGTGGGGCAGAGCCTGCAGCGCTCCGAGCAGTTCGTAGCCATCCATACGCGGCATCTCTACATCGAGGAGGATGGCGTCAGGACGCAGGCCGCGCTGCAGCAACTCGAGCGCTTCCAGGCCGTCTTTGGCCGGCGTGGCTTTCCAGCCGACACTCTCGATCAGCTTGGCCAACACGCGCCTGACGCTGACTGAGTCATCTACGGTCAGGATCTCGAGCGGGCGGTGTTTGGCCGGCGTTTTCTCCGCCGGAGCCAGGTGGGCCGAGCGCGTGGCGTTGCGCTCCACCAGATCGTTAGGATTGAGGATGAGCACCACCGAACCGTCGCCCATTAGCGTGGCGCCGGTGAAGCCGCGGACTTTCCGCAACAGCGAACCCAACGTCTTGACCACGACTTCGCGGGCGTCGTTCACTTCATCAACGATGAGCGCCACGGTCTGGTCACCCAGTTGCAGAATGAGCGCCGGAGGACGAGTCACCGCCTGATCGGCCGGGGCCTTGAGGTGAAGCGCCTCGCCCAGGCGGAGCACCGGAATGATTTTGCCGTCCTGGCGCAGCACGGTATTGCCGCCCACCTCGTCGAGCAATTCCGGGCCGACGCGCAGAATGCGGGTGACGACGTTGGCTGGCAACGCGAAGATCTCAGTGTGCGCTTTCACCAGAATGACGCGCATGATGGCCAGCGTCATCGGCAGCCGCACGGTCAGGCGCGCGCCGCGGCCCGGAGCAGACGTGAGGTCCACCGTGCCTTTGAGGCGAGTGACCGTGCTCTTGACCACGTCCATGCCTACGCCGCGTCCGGAGACTTCGCTCACTTGACGGGCGGTGCTGAAGCCAGGCTGGAAGATGAAGTCCAGTACGCCTTCATCGCTCATCTGCGACGCTTCGGCCTCGGAGACCAGTCCGCGATCCATCGCCGCGGCGCGGATCAGTTCCGGGTTGATGCCAGCGCCGTCATCGGTGATGGTGAGCACCACTTGCGTGCCTTCGTAGTGTGCTTGCAGGGTGATCTGACCGCGGGCGGGCTTGCCCATGGCCCGGCGGAGCGATTCGCTTTCAATGCCATGATCGGCCGCGTTTCGGAGGGCATGCTCGATGGGGCCGGCCATTTCCTCAAGGACGGTTTTGTCGAGCTCAACACGGTCACCTTCAATCTGGAAATCCACCTGCTTGCCGAGGCGCTCGGCGGTAACGCGCACGGTGCGATGGAGGCGGGTGGAAAGGGCGGCGAGCGGCACCATGCGCATGCGCATAAGCCGGTCTTGAATGTCGCTGGTGAGGCGGCTGAGGCGGTTCAAGTAGCTGTCGAAATCGCCGGCACGCGCGCGGAGTTCGGAGGCCGCCGAGGTGACGTCCACGGCGGTTTCGGCCAGATCGCGCGAGACCAGATGGAGATCTGTATAGCGGTCAAACTCCAGCAGGTCGAACTCCTGGCGCTTGTCGGCCTTGACCGGGTTGGACGGCATCATCATGCCGCGCAGCGAGAGCTTGCCGATGCCGCTGCGGAGAGGTGTGACATCCACGTCGGTATCGAGCCGCTGCGAGATTCGCTTGATGCGAGTGATGCTCAGATCGAGCTCGCGCATTTCCTGGCCGTAGGAGCCGAGGTACTGCTCAAACGTGGACCGGCTCACCACCAGTTCGCTGACAAAACGCACCAGCTCATCCAGCCGCTCGATGGGCACTCGCACATAGCGGCCCGAAGCCGATGGCGCGTTGACGGGCCCGGCGACTGCTTCCGTTTGCGCGAGCTCGATAGCCGGTTCGGCGCCCAACGGAGCAACGGCATGTTGCTTGCCGGCTTCGGCGCGAGCCGCCGTCGCCGCGCTTAGTTGCGCGTCGAAGCGATCCACAATCTCGTTGAGCGCGTCGCCCAACTGGCTCTTGCCGCCGGCCGTGGCCGCCAGATCCGTGAGTGCGTCCGCTGCCAGATAGAGCAGGTTCTTGGTTTCGTCGTTGTAGCCGATGGCGTTGGTGGCCAGGGCGTCAAGCAGATCCTCCATGCGGTGCGCCAGGCGGCTCATGGAGACATGCCCCACCATCGCCGAGGCGCCCTTGACCGTATGGATGGAGCGGCGGATGGCCAGGGTGAGATCGGCGTCGGCCGGATTGGCCTCGAGCATCCGCAATTGTTCCTGCACCGATTGCAGGCGTTCTTCGGTTTCCTGGCGGAACGATTCGATCAGCTCCATGGACAGGCCCGGCGTAACTTCGACCTCGGCGGGGGCGCCGGCTGTCTCGTATTCGGTGGCGGCGGAGCGATCCTGTGCGTCGTAGCGGTCGTAAAGACTCTGGATGTGGCCCCGCAGTTCGGCGGGATCCTGATCGCCCGCCGACATGTCGCACAGCGCGTCGAAGGTGGACACCAGGAGCGAGCGATTCTCCTGCGACAGCGGTTCATTGCTTTCGCTCAACCGGTCCAGCAGGTCTTCCATGCGGTGCGAAAGCCGACTTAGCTCACGGAAGCCCACCGAGCCGGACGCGCCCTTGAGCGTGTGGACGGAGCGCCTCACCTCCAGCACCAGATCCTGCCGCCCGGGCTGACGCTCCAGTTGACTCAGGTTCTCGCCGATACGGCTCAGGTGCTCTTCGGCTTCCATGCGGAAGACTTCGAGTAACTCGGCGGGAATGAACGCCCCGGTATCGATATCAGGCTGCCCCCCGCCGCTCTTCTGCGAAGGTGGGGAAATCCGGACCACCGCTCCCACTGACTTGCCCGCCATGCCGCGTAGCGCCTCAAGCGCCTCCAGCACGTCTGGCGAGAGAATTCGTGCCGGTGTTTCGCCGCGCGACATGCGATTCAGGCAATCGCCCAACTGTAACACGCACGCCTCAAACACGGCGGTGGCTTCGTCGCTCCAAGGCGCGCGGCCGGCGCACATTTCCTCGAGCGCTTCCTCCATGAAATAGAAGACATGCGCCAGATCGGCGAGACCGATCATGGACGCGGCGCCCTTGGCCTGATGGGCCGCGCGGCGAGCCTCGTCAAGATGGCCGACGTGGTCCGGCTGCAGGTTTACCTGCTCGACGTTGGCCGCGATGCGAACCAACAGGTCCGTCGCCTCGGCGGCGAATCCGGCCAGTAACTCGGGAGAGATTCTTTTAGACACGCAGTTCCCTCTTTCCAGTCGCGCCCGCTTAGGACGCACGCCGCCAAACTTGAGTACCTTCCACACACACCGGTCCGGCCCCGGCAAAGGCCAGACCCGCGGATTCTCCCGGGGCCAGGAACAGGTGGCCGCCCGGCTTCAGGCGGCCGAGCAATCCTGTCAACGCTTCCTGGCGAGCCGGCGGGCGGAAGTAAATCAGGACGTTGAAACAAAAGATCACGTCAAACTCCCGCCGCGGATACGTACTCGGATCCAATAAGTGAAACGGTTCGAACCGCACGTGTGAGCGCAGTCCGCTAGTAACTTCAAATTGCCCGGCAGGCCGGGCTTCGGTGAGGAAGCGAGACCGCCAGGCCGGGGGCACACCGGCACTCTGCCGCACCGAGAATATTCCCGCGCGGGCTTGGTCCAGCGCGCTCAGGTGGAGATCTGAGCCCACGACATCCGCAGCCCCGGTGAGGGAGACCGCCGCCATGGCGAGCGAGTAAGCTTCTTCCCCGGTTGAACAGCCGGCGCTCCAGAGGGCGCAAGGCTCGGCCTGGCTACCCCGGTGGCCGAGTAACGCGGCCAGCGCCTTGAACGAGGGCCCGTGCCGGAAGAAGGACGTCTCAGGATTGAGAAGATCTTCGAGGAGCCGCGCCCACTCAGTCTGCCACCGGTTTTCGGTTAGAAGATGGTAATACTGTGAGTAAGCCGGAATCGAAGCGGCCAGCATCCGTTCCCAGAGCCGGCGGCGCAGGTGTCGCCATTGGGTTTCGGGGAAGAAGACGCCGCAGCGCCGCTCAATCAACTCACACCAGAGCCGCCCCTCATTGAGGGACAGCTCCGGCGGGGAGACGATGGCGGCGACAGCGGCGGCGGCCGGCATGAGCAGTTACTCCACTGGCTCCATCACTCTAGGCCGCGGTCGGCAGCTTGAAGCGGCCGAGCGAGCCACGCAGATCGTCGGCCAATTCGGCCAGACGGCGGATCGAAACGGCAGCCTGTTTGGCGCCCGAGGCGGTCTGTTGCGTCACGTCCGAGATCTCGCCCATGGCGCGGGCCACGGAGTCCGATCCGCGGGTCTGTTGTTTGGAAGCGAGCGAGATGGACTGGATGAGGTCCGCCA
>JAYTKJ010000417.1:0-5842 GCA_043730365.1 Acidobacteriota bacterium
GTGCCCCGCGCGCGGTCAAAACGGCCCGGATGGCTCAGCAGTTGGACAAAGCAGTCCTGCGCCACATCCTCGGCTGCGCTGGCCGAGCCAGTCATACGCCAGGCAAAACGGAAGACCGGGTCCTTATGCTTGCAAAAGGCGGCGCGCAGTTCAGTGTCGGTCACAGCGGCAGTCCTGGTTCCAGTTACCAGTCTGGCAGCGAAAGGATACGGCTTGAGACAGAAATTCTAAAGCTGCCGCATCATCGATTTAATCTGCCCCACCGCGTAGCCCCATCCGCCGCGTTGGTCCGGATCGTCCGGGTGCTTGGGCACGTGGTCCGGGTGAATCAATCGCGGGTACCCCACCGCATGCAGCGCCTTCAGGCACGCCAGCATGTCGTTGTCGCCCGCATCGATGAACGTCTCGGTATACTTCTGGCGCGGCACCTTCATCAATACGTTGCGGAAATGCACGTGGTTGATCTGGTCGCGCTTGCCAAACCACTGGATGTTTTCGATCACGTTGTAGCCCATCTCGCGCGTCACGCCGGTATCGAAGGTGATGCCGTTGGCCGGGCTCTTCACGATCTCGCACACGCGCCTCAGCCCGTCGACGCTCCCCAGAATCTGATCGACACCCCGATAGCGCGGCGGCGGCGGATCGTTCGGATGCACGGCCAGGCGCACGCCTGCTTTGTCGGCCACGGGTACCACAGCCTTGAGGAATCGCTCATACCTCTTCCATAGGTCCGCGGCGCTGTGTTCGCCAACTTCCGGAAGCACGGGGAGATTGCGGCTCCGGTCGTAATCATGCGCCGCCATGATGGAGCCGCCTCGCCCGGGCGCCTCATAGTAACCGCCCATGGCGCGTAGCGCGTACCAGTTGTACTCGACGACCGGAATGCCCACCTTGCCCGCCACCCGGATTGACTCCTGCACGTTCTCGATATCTTTGTCCGCCCCGGGGCGGCCGAGAATCGCATTGCGGAAGTCGTGCAGCATCATGTTGCCGATCTTGAGACCGAAGCTTTCGACGTGCGCTTTGGTCCTGACGACGTCGGCTTCCTTCCACGGTGGTTCAGAGGCCGAGTTGTTCTGTCCCTTGATCACGCTGCCATCCGGTGTGTAGGTCGGCGCGCTCGGGCCGCCCATGGTTACCCATTCCACACCCAGGTGAACGATGAACCGCAACTGAGCGTCGTTCGCCCGCCCGGCCGGCATGGTCAGCTTCATGCGGCCTTTCAACTCTTCAGCAAACGATGAAGAAACGGCGGGCAAAGCAAGTCCGCCAGCCATGAGCGCGCGTCTGGAAATCATATCGCGCTCATCCTATCACGCGGCGGACCACGATAGACCACGATGCGGTGGGCTGGGCTTCCATTGCGCAGTGTGATATAAAACCATGGACCGCCCAAGGAGAACGATCTTGCTTCAATCCGCGCTGCGATTTCTGACCGCGTTCCTGCTGACCCTCGGCCTCGCCCTCGGACAGGGTGAACGCGCCACCGTGACGGGACTCGTCACCGATCCGAGCGGTAGTATCCTAGTCGGCGCTAGTCTCTCCATCCGCAATCTGGCCACGAATGTGACGGCCCGCACCAAGTCCAACGCGGCCGGCATCTACTATCTCCCCGCGTTGCCTCCCGGCAGCTATGAACTGCGGGCCGAACAGCCGGGATTTCGCCCGTCCGTGGTTGCCAATCTCCCGCTTGGTGTTGGGCTCAGCGCGACGGTGGATATCAAGATGGAGCTTGGCGCCGTGACGGAAGCCGTCCAGGTCGAGGCCACGCAAGTTCAACTCGAATCGCAGAGCACGGGCCTCGGCAAGATACTCGGATCCCGGACGGTCAATGAGCTTCCGATTCTGGGGCGGAGTCCGCTGCAACTGGTGTCTGTGATACCCGGCGTGCAACCTCCCGCCGGCCAAACCGTCGCGGGAGGCGGCGAAACGTACGAAGTGAAGATGAGCGGCGGTCTGCAAACCCAGAACGGCGTCCTTACCGACGGCGGCGAGAGCCGCGGCAATGTCTACACGGAGTCGTCGTTTACCGTACCCCTTGAGTCGGTGGCCGAGTTCCGCGTCGATACGGCCACCTACTCGGCCGAGTACGGGCGTGCCGCGGGCGGGGTGGTGAATCTCGTCACCAAGTCCGGTACCAATGCCTTCCACGGCGTCGTCTATGAGTTCCTGCGCAACGACCACCTCAGCGCGAACACCTGGCAGAACAATCGCAGCGCCATTAAAAAGGGGCTCTACCAGCGCAACGAGTTCGGAGTTGCCATCGGAGGTCCGATCATCAAGAACCGGACGTTCTTTTTTGGCAACTACGAAGCCACTCGCGAAGGCACGCCCATCCAGTTTCTGGCTACCGTGCCGTCCGCGGACCAACGCGCGGGCGACTTCTCACGGCAACTCGATGGCTCCGGCCGGCAAGTGAACGTCTTCGATCCGCTCACGACGCGCATCGCTGGATCCGGCGCCGTCCGTGACATGTTTCCCGGCAATCGCGTGCCCGCCTCGCGCATGAATCCCGTCTCCCTGAAAGTCCAGAACTTCTGGCCCGTTACGAATCGTCAGGGCGAAGGACCCACGGCGTTCAATAACTACTTCCGCGCCGGCAAGCGAGTGAGTCAAGGCGATGCGTGGGTGACGCGCGTCGACCACATCTTCAACGACACTCACCGCATCTTCGGCCGGTTCAATGGCAAGCAGCAGAAGAATTTTTCGGTGGGCTTAGGAGACGAGAATGCCGCCTTCCCTGCGCAATCCACTTCCACCACGCCTCGCCGCAGCGCGCTCATCAGCTTGACTTCCCTGTTCTCGCCCTCCATGGTGGGCGAGTTACGTCTCGGTTACACGCGCTTCCAATACAACGACTATTACGACAAAGAGGGTATCGACGTTACGTCCCTCGGGTTCCCGCAAAGCGTCTCGAACCTCGTTCAGTACAAGACTTTTCCGACGGTGAGCATTTCGCAGTATACGGTGGGGACGGGCCTCTCGGTGACGGGTGGCAGTTCGGCCGAAGTAAGCGACCTCAACGGCGCCGGCAAGAACTTCACGCCGCAGGACACCTTCCAATTTCAGTATCACGTTACCTACCTCCGGAATCGCCATAAAGTGAAGATGGGTGTCGAGCACCAGCAGCTCCGCCTTTCCACTTTCAATACGATTGCGCCGGCCGGGCGTTACTTCTTCGATCGGGTCTACACGCAAGGCCCAGACCCCGCGGTCCGCGCCTCCACCAGCGGCAATGGCTATGCCAGCTTTCTGCTAGGAGTTCCCGTCTCGGGTAACATGAGCTTGGGGCCGGCGCTCAGGATCTCCGGAAGTTACTACGGGCTCTATGCGCAGGACGATTTCCAGATCACCAATAAACTTACCGCCAATCTCGGCATGCGCTACGAGTACACCTCGCCCTGGGCTGAGAAATGGGGCCGCATCGGCTACTTCGATTTCGACGCCGCCGAGCCGGTCACGGGCGGCAAGGGCACCTTCAAGTTCCTGAAGCCCGGCCAATTCATCTACGACCCGGTGAAGAAGAACTTCAGCCCGCGCGTCGGTCTCGCCTATCGTGTCACGCCGCAAACGGTAGTCCGCGCCGCCGGCGCGATCTTCTACGGCGCTAACGACACACTCAATGCCGGCACATCCGATTGGGGCAACGGCGAGTACGTCCTGAACGAAGCGATCCTCGGCCCCCCGAATCCGATTCCCAACACACCGCCCCAGGGCGGATCTTGGTCCAATCCTTTCGCGGGCGGCTTTCTGCTTCCCGATCGTGCCAGCACCTTCGCCGGGCAGAACCTCCGCACTTACAACCGCTACCATCCTCTGGCCGTGGTGTATAACTGGACCTTCAACATCCAGCGCATGTTGACTTCGACTCTTCTTGTGGAAGCCGGCTACGTGGGCAACAAAATTCTGCACGTGGCGCAGAACCGCTTCTACAATCAGAATGACCCACTCTTGCAGTCGCTCGGCCCAAGACTGCTCGATCAGGTGCCGAATCCGTTCTTCGGCAAAATCACCTCGGGCCCGCTGAGCTTCCAGACCGTGGAACGCCGGCAACTTCTCCGGCCCTATCCGCAGTATCTCCAGTTCCTGGTGCCGCGTGATGGGTACGGAGACGCCCACTACAACGGCTTCCAACTGCGCCTCGACAAGCAGTTCAGTCATGGGCTGTCCTTTACTCTCGGCTACACGAATTCGAAGACCATTACGAATAACTTCGAATCCGCCAGCGGCGAGCGCGGTCCCCAGAACTCACGTTATAACCCCAACTACAACCGGTCGCTCGAATCCAATGACGTTCCTCAGCGATTGGTTATGACTTACATGTGGGAAGTGCCGCTCGGCAAGGGCAAGCGTTTCCTGTCCAGCGGATTGGCCGGCGGTGTCGTGGGCAACTGGCAGATCAGCGGCATCACGGTATTCCAAAGCGGCATTCCCCTTCGCATCGCCGCCTCCGACACCACCGGTCTGCTCGATTTCGCGCTCAACGTCGGTCGCGGCAATCGCCTGAAAGACCCCGTGCTGCCTTCGAGCGAGCGCACGAATGATCGTTACTTCGACACGAGCGCCTTCGCCATCGCTCCGGCTTACACGCTGCCGAACGATTCACTTACCCAGCCGCGCCTTCGCGACCCGGGGCGCCGCGATTTCGGCGTCTCGTTCATTCGAAACCATCGCTTCCGCGAACACTGGAATGCTCAGTTCCGCGCCGAGTTTTTTAACATGTTCAATACACCGGCACTCAGCCTGGGCAACGGGTCGAGCGTTACGGTCAACGCACCGCAGTTTGGGAGGATTCTCATTGGCGGTAGCCCGCGCAATATCCAGCTCGGCATTCGCATCGTGTTCTGACCATCGTGAAAGGCCGCTGACAGGCGGCGCCAATTTTGGAGGATGAGGGATTTTCCGAGACTGCCTGGGCCTGATTGAGGATTCTGGGCCGCTCTCCTTGACCTGCGGGAGCAGGAGAGAGAGGACACTTCAGATGATGATATCGACTTACCGAAATTCGGCGGCCCTGGGTCTGCTGATGGCCATCGGCAGCGGCACGGCCATGGCTCAATCCGAACAGCCAAAGGTGCGCTCGGTAGTATTCTCGACGGTCAAGGCCGACCGGATTGGGGACTACCTGTCAGCCACAAAAGATATGACCGAGGCCGTGAAGAAGGCCGGTTCGGAGCGCAGTTTTTCTATGTGGGTGTCGGTATCCGGTCCGCGTGAATATGCGGTTGTCCGCTACCACGCTAAGTGGTCCGAGCTTGACGCCGCGCCCGGCACCGACCCCGCGTTGAAGGGCATCGCCGGGCAACTCAGCGCACTGGCCGCCCGCGTCAACGCCACCGTCGAGTCTACGCGGCGCGTAATTTATGTGCTCGATCACGAACTCAGCCTTCCGCTCGCCGACGCACCGCCCCAGCCGATAGCCCAAGTTCTCCGGACCTGGGTGCGCCCGGACCAACTCGAGGCCTATCGCGCCTTGGTCAAATCGGATCTGCTACCTGCCGCCAAGAAGTCCGGGGTCAAGACCTACAGCGTCGCGCACGTCCGGGCCGGCGGGGCTAACCAGGAGTACAATACCGTAAGCGGCCTCGACAACTGGGCCGCGCTCGACGGCGTCAGCCCGATCGTCACAGGTCTGGGCGGCCAAGCCGCGTACGACAAATTTCTCGCCAAACTGCGCCCCCTCGTTACTCGCACCGAGTACGAGATGTACCGCTACATGCCGGACCGGAGTTATCTGGCGCCAAAGAAGTAGCGGCTCGGGCTCGCTACTCTTCGACATCCGGCTTTTCAGCCAGCCATTGCCGCCGCGCCTGAGCAAGCCGCTCGCGCAACACTTCGGGGA
>JAYTKJ010000418.1:0-2653 GCA_043730365.1 Acidobacteriota bacterium
CCCCGATAAACGAGGGGGCGCGTGGGCAGCAGTTCCTGCAACTTTCCGAACGCCATCAGGCTGGCGGTGAACGTGAGGAAGCCGAGCAGCGTTTCGGCAACGAGGGCAGCCGCCGTGAAGTGGTCCGGCGTGGTCCGGTAGAATTCGGCGGTGCCGATCAAAGCCGAGGCCAGCGCGCCACCGGCGAGGGACATGGCCGTGCGCTGGGGAACCGCGGTCATCGGCATCAAGTAGGCGAGAGGAACGCCGATGGCCGAGCCGACCAGGAAGGCTGCAAAGATCCAGTCATACCGCACCACTTCATAGCGCAGCAGGGTGCCTATGACGGCCAGCAGCATGCCGATTTCTCCGGCGATCAGACCACGCCGGGCCTTGCCGGGCGAACTCATCCACTTGAGCGCGAGAATGAAGCCGGCGGCGGCGGCCATGTACAGGAATTCGAGGATCGAGAGGTTCAACGGCGGTCGCCTTTCTTGAACATCTTGAGCATGCGGTCCGTGATCAGATAGCCGCTGACGACGTTGACCGTCGCGGCTACGACCGCCACGAAACCCAGCCAGCGGCTCAGCGGTGTGGCGTGCGCCTCGCCTGTGATCATGATGGCGCCCACCACCGAGATGGCTGCGATCGCGTTGGTGAGCGACATCAGCGGCGTGTGGAGTAGCGGTGAGACGCGCTTGATCAATTCAAAGCCGAGAAAGGCCGCCAACATGAAAACGAACAACCCGGACTCCAGATCTTTCATGGTTTTTCCTTCGCTAAACAATCTCGGCCGGCGTTCCCATCATTTCGATCACGCGGGGATGAACGACCTGCCCATCCCGGAGCACGGCGCTTTCCCTGACAATCTCGTCGTCCCAGGGAATCGCCAATTCGCCTTTGTTCACCAGGGGAGCGAGAAACGCCGCCACGTTGGACGCAAACATCTGGCTGGCATGATACGGTACGGTGGCCGGGAGGTTGAGCGGTCCGAGGATTTGTACACCGTTGATGACCACGGTTTCTCCCGGCCGCGTGAGTGCGCAATTGCCGCCGCGTTCGGCAGCCAAGTCGAGAATCACCGAGCCCGGCGCCATACCCGCCACAGCTTCCGCCGTGATCAAAACTGGCGCGCGTTTGCCTGGTACCGCAGCAGTGGCAATGACGATGTCCTGCTCTTTGATCAAGGCGGCCATTGATTCGCGCTGCCTCCGGTAGAACTCCTCGCCCATGGCTTTCGCGTAGCCGCCTTTGTCTTCGGCGCCGGCTACGTCCACCTGATCGAGGACAACGAATTTGGCGCCGAGGCTCTCGACCTGCTCGCGCGATGCCGGCCGGATGTCGTAGCCGGAAACCACCGCGCCGAGCCGCCGGGCCGTGGCGATGGCTTGGAGGCCAGCCACGCCCGCACCGAGAATGAGCACCTTAGCGGGAGAAATCGTGCCGGCCGCCGTCGTCATCATCGGCAGCAGCTTGGGCAGCGCCGCGGCTGCCATGAGCACGGCTTTGTAACCGGCGATGCTAGCCATGGAGGAGAGCACGTCCATACTCTGCGCTCGCGAAATACGCGGCACCAGTTCGAGGGCAAACAACGTCACGCCGCGTGAGGCAAGGTCATTGGTCTCGGTCCGGGCGGTCAACGGTTCGGCCAGGCCGATCAGGATTTGGCCACGGCGATAACGAGCCAGATCCAGGCGGCCGGCGTCAGGATTGGCGCCCAGCGTGCGCACCTGGGCGACGATGTCAGCCTCATTAAGCACCGCTTCGCGAGTTCCGACTCGGGCGCCACGGGCTTCGTACTCAGCGTCGGGGTAGCCAGCCGCCGCACCGGCTCCCTGCTCCAGAATTACGCGAATCCCGCTCTTGGCCAGGACGCCAGTAATCCGGGGAGTGAGCGCAACCCGGCTCTCCCCCGGCATGGTCTCTCGTACAATTCCCAACGGTAGCGGCACACGATGTCCTCCCTCGCCCTGTTCAGTTTAATCTATTCGTGCGCGGGAGGCCAGCGGGGGACCCGGCGAGCCGATCCCTGCGGGATCGCCCGTCTGCTTACTGTTTGATCAATGTTCCGTCCGGCTTGCGGACTTCGCCCCAGCCGCCGTTGAGCGTCTTGCGTTCGCCTTGCTCGTTGGCCCCGAACGGATACTTCGCGGCAGCCTTTTCGTCGATCTCGATTCCCCAGCCGGGCGCCTCGTTGGCGTAAGCATAGCCGTCCTTGAACGTCGGAACGCCGGAGAAGACTTCCTTGACGCGGTCGTTGAAGCCGCTCCATTCCTGAACGCCGAAGTTGTAGCAGGCCAGATCCAGCGCGACATTGGCGGCGTGGCCGATCGGTGAAACGTCGCCGGGGCCATGCCAGGCGGTGCGGACGCCGTAGACTTCGCACACCGCCGCCATCTTCCGGCACGGCGTGAGGCCGCCCATCTGGCTGACGTGGACGCGGATGTAGTCGATCAGGCGATCATGCACGAGCGGCATCCACTCGTGCGGGGAGTTGAACAGCTCGCCCATGGCGATGGGCGTGGTGCACTGGTTGCGAATGTGTTTGAAGTAGGCGTTGTCTTCCGGCGAGAGTGGGTCCTCGAGGAAGAACATGCGGAACTGCTCCATGTCCTTGCAAAGCTGGATAGCCTGGGTGGGCGAGATGCGCTCGTGGGTATCGTGCAGAAGTTCG
>JAYTKJ010000419.1:0-14164 GCA_043730365.1 Acidobacteriota bacterium
GCGCCGCCCGCGGCCACCTCGGCCGAAGCGGGGACGCTCGCGGCGGCGCGCGTCGGATTGTAGAGATACGCAACCAGCGAACTCACGTCCGTGGCCGAGAGCGAAGGAAAGCCGGGCATCGGCCCTTGCCCGACGCGAATCACCCGCTCGATCTGCTCGCGCGGCATCCGCAGCGCCACATCGACGATCGGCGACGACGCTAATCGGGTACCCCGCCGGTCCGCCCCATGGCATCGCTGGCAATGGGCCTGGAACAGATTCGAGCCGCGTTGCTCGGGCGAGTCTGACGCCGACGCCTTGGCCGCCGCTGCCTCCGGCTCGAGCTTGAGCAGACACGGCAGATCCTTAGACACCACGAAGAGCATACCGTTGTCCGGATCCACGGCGGCCCCGCCCCAATTGGCTCCCCCGTTGTTGCCCGGCATTTGAATCGTCCCGCGCCGGCCGGGAGGCGTGAACAAGCCTTCGTTGCGCGCGCTTAGGATATCGTCACGAAAACGGGCGCGCTCCTGCGGTTCGAGAAACGGGCTGAGATCATCCACGGTGAACGTCTGCCGCGCAAACGGCGGCGGCTTGGTCGGGAATGGCTGCGTGGGCCAAGCCTGTTCGCCCGGCATATCGGATTTCGGCACCGGCCGCTCCTCGATTGGCCACAGCGGTTCGCCGGTGACGCGATTGAACACCCACACAAAACCCTGCTTGCTCACCTGCGCGACAGCGTCGATCGATTTCCCGTCGTGCTTCACCGTGAGTAGCTTGGGCGCGGTAGCATCGTCATAATCCCAGATGTCGTGATGCACCATCTGGAAATGCCAGATCCGCTTGCCGGTACGCGCATCGAGCGCCAGCAGGCAGTCGCCGAAGAGATTCGCGCCGGCGCGCCCCACACCGTAGAAATTGTACTTGGCGCTGGCTGTTGGCGCGTAGAGAATCCCGCGCTTCTCGTCGATCGACATCTCGCCCCATACGTTGGCGCCTCCCGCCGTTTTCCACGCATCCTTGGGCCACGTGTCGTATCCAGCTTCGCCCGGATGCGGAATCGTGTGGAACGTCCATGCCAGTTTGCCGCTCCGCACATCGTAGGCGCGAATGTCGCCGGGGCCTGATCCGTAACCTTGATTGGTGGCTGACCCGACAATCAGCAGATTCTCAAACACGCGTCCCGGCGTAGTGGATTGCACGAGCGCCAGCGATTTCGGGTCGCGCCCCAAGCCTTCTTTGAGATTCACCTGGCCGCCATCGCCGAACGTCTCGATGGTCTTGCCGGTCCGCGCATCGATGGCGCGCAGATAGTGATTGCTGGCAAACAGGAGCCGCCGGTCGCTACGATCTTTGCTCTCCCAATAGTTGATGCCGCGATTGGTGATGACCTTCGTATCGGGCTCGGGCGCGTGGGCCCACAACTCTTTACCCGTCGTGGCATCGAGCGCGACGATCGAGTTGCCCTTCGCCAGCACATACATCGTGCCGTCGATCACGATGGGGTTGAAGAAGTACTTGTTGTTATCGCCCGTGGGAAACGTCCACGCGATCTCGAGCTTGTTTACGTTCGACCGGTTCACTTGTGCCAATGAGGAATACTGGGCCGCGTCATTGGCTCCGCCGTAGTCGGTCCACGTTGCGTGACTTTGGGCCAGGGCCATCGAGTAGGAGGAGAAAAGGATGAGCGGCAGCAGCAGGAGCATCGCCTACCAATATCTCATCGCCGGAAGGATCATAATGAAATTGGTGCGTTTTTCGATACTATTCTCACTCTTCGCCGCGGGCTTGACTGCCCAGGGCGATACCGATCTTTTCGAGTCCCGCGTGCGGCCAGTCCTCGCGCGGCATTGCTACTCGTGTCACGGCGTCGACAAGCAGTTGAGTGGACTGCGCGTTGATTCACGCGAGGCGCTGATGAAGGGCGGCAAACGCGGCGCGGCTCTGCTTCCCGGTTCGTCAGCCGAGAGCCTCCTGGTCAAAGCGATTCGCCATGAGCCCGGTTTGACCGCCATGCCGATAGGCAGCGGCAAGCTTGAGGCAGCCGAGATCTCTGCTATCGAAGACTGGGTTCGCCGCGGAGCCGTCTGGCCAGCTTCCACCAAACCGGCCACCGCTGACTGGTATGAACGCGCTTCGAAGACGCATTGGTCTTTCCAGCCTGTCCGGAACCCGGCGCTGCCAGCCGTGCGGACCGGGGCTTGGCCGCGTAACGAAATTGACCGCTTTATACTGGCCGCTCTCGAAGCCAAAGGCCTGGCGCCCGCCGCGGCCGCCGATCGCCAGACGCTGATCCGCCGCGCCAGTCTGGTGCTGACCGGCCTGCCACTGTCCGAGGCCGAAGGCGACTTCAACCGCGTGGTCGATCGCCTCCTTGACTCGCCACACTTCGGCGAACAGTGGGCGCGTCACTGGATGGACGTGATGCGCTTCGGTGAAACCCGGGGCTATGAGTGGAACTACGAAATCGTAGGCGCCTGGCATTATCGCGACTATCTCATTCGCGCCTTCAACGCCGACGTTCCGTTCGATCAGATCGTGCGTGAGCATCTCGCCGGAGACTTACTTGACAAGCCCAGGATCAACCAGCGGGACCATCTCAATGAGTCGGTGATCGGCACCACCTTCTTTCGCTTGGGTGAAGCGGGCCATGACGATTGCATCAAGTTCCGCGAGCTGTCGCTCGATGTCGTCGACAACCAGATCGACACACTCGGCAAGGCCTTCCAAGGGCTGACGCTCAGTTGCGCCCGCTGCCACAATCACAAACTTGACCCGATTCCCACCGATGACTACTACGGCCTGTTCGGCATTCTGAACAGCTCCCGTGCGGTGACGCACACGATCGACGCGCCCGAGCCGCTGACCGCGGAGAAGGCTGAACTACGTTCTAAGAAAGATGGCATGCGCGCGGAACTGGCAGGCCGTTGGACGGCGCAAGTCGGCAGCCTGCAACCGGCTGCCAAACGGGCGGCCTTCGATGATCCGCTGTTTCCCTGGCTGGCGATGCGCACCACTACCCCGGAGAATTTCGCCGATGTCTGGCGTCGGCTCACCATCCTATATAAGGATGAAGCCGCCGCCCGCGAGCGCTTCAATCAGTCGAACTTCGTGCCCTACCAGGAGCTCAACACCTGGTTCGCCGATGGCCTGGGGCTCCGCGCGGGAGCGGGTGTGGCGTCAAGCGGTGACTTTTCCCCCGCCACCGAAGGCGATCGCGTCCTCACCGCGATTGTGCCGGCCGGTCTGCATACCAACCTCTACACCGATCGCTGGAACGGCGCGCTGCGTTCGCCGCTCCTGCCCAAGACCCACAAGTACGTGAGCCTCCGTTTGATGGGCGGGCGGCTCGCGGCGCAGCGCACCGTGCTCGACAATTGCGCCATCGGCGAAGGCTACAAGACGCTGGAGAATGACTCGCCCAAGTGGCTCCGTCTCGATACGATCTCCGGCGAAAAGCTCCCGGCCTTTGCCGAGGTGATCACCAAGTCCGATAACCCGCGCATCCCGGATCGGCCGGGCATGCTCAAGGAGACCCCCACCGAACTGGCGTCGCCCCGCTCTTACTTTGGCGCGATGCGTGCCGTGCTGCACGATACGCCGCAGACGCCGCGCGAGCAGCTTGGCCACTTGATGCGCCTGTTTAGCGATGCCACTCCGCCCGTGTCGCTGGATGACCTCGCGGCTCGCTACCGAAAGATCGCGCAGGGGGCCGTGGCGGCTTGGGCTCAAGGCCAGACCACTGATGACGACGTGCGCTGGCTTGACTCGCTGCTCCGCAACGGGCTGCTCGATAACCGCCTCGACGCCTCCCCCAAGCTGCGTGAACTCGTGACCGCCTATCGCGAGCGCGAGGCCCGATTGCCCCAGCCTCGCGTGGTGGATGGCATGGGCGACGCCGGTCCGGGCTTCGACAAACCGGTGCTCATCACCGGGGACCCGCACTCGCCCGGGGCCACCGCTCCTCGCCACTTCTTGAGCCGTATCGGCAACGCCACCGGGCCGCTCGACACGCAGGGCAGCGGCCGCCGTGAGCTCGCTGACATCATCGCCAGTCCGGCCAATCCTCTGACCGCACGCGTGATGGTCAACCGCGTCTGGCATCATCTGTTCGGGCGAGGCTTGGTGGCCACGGCGGACAACTTTGGCCGCGAAGGTGAGCGCCCGTCGAACCCCGAGCTCCTTGACTATCTCGCCACGCGCTTCGTGCAGGAGGGCTGGTCCGTTAAGAAGCTAGTGAAGCTCATCGTGACCTCACAAACATTTCAACAGGCTAGTGTTTCAAACAAAGCGGCCGAAGAAGTGGATCCGCGCAATGCCTTGCTCCACCATTTCCCCGCTCGGCGGATGCCGGCCGAGAGCGTACGTGACTCCATCCTGGCCGCGTCCGGCCGCTTGGATCCAGCGCTCTATGGACCCAGCATCGCTCCCAACCGGAATGATCCGCAAGACTACCGCCGCTTGTTCAACGGTCCGCTGGACGGGCAAGGCCGCCGCAGTGTCTACACGCAGATCACCCGCATGGAAGGCTCGCGATTCCTCGAGACCTTCGACTATCCCAACCCCATGGCCGCCCGCGGCGCGCGCGATGTCACCAACGTCCCCGCCCAGGCGCTGGCTATGCTCAACGACCCCTTCGTTGTCGATCAGGCGCGCATGTGGAGCGAGCGGCTCACACGGGACGGCGCCACCGAAGCAGCCATCCGCATCGACAGCATGTTCCACACCGCCCTCGGTCGCGCAGCCTCGCCGGCGGAGCGCGCTCGTTTCGCCGGCCTTGCCGCTGAAGTCGCCAGTCTGGAAGGCGTCTCGCGGGAAGCGATGCTCACCAGCGTCCCCGTCTGGCGCGATGTTGCCCACGCAGTCCTCAATCTGAAAGAATTCGTGTATATCCAATGACAAGCCCCTGGTTCGCTCGTGTACAAAGCCGCCGTCAAGCTCTGCGGCTGGCGTCGAACGGGTTCGGCTGGCTGGCCGCTTCGTCGCTCCTCGGCGCGCCGCCGGCGCGGGAGCACCACCCGGCCAAGGCCAAGCGCGTGGTCTTTCTCTTTATGCCGGGCGGCGTGTCGCATATGGAGTCCTTCGACCCCAAGCCCAAGCTCGCCGAACTCGACGGCAAACCGGCCAAGCTCGACAGCTACGTCTCCGGGCCGAACCGCAAATGGCTCCGGCCGTTGTGGGAATTCAAACGGCACGGCCAGTGCGGCGCGCCCGTCTCGTCGCTGTTCCCCAACATCGCCCGGCACATTGACGACCTCGCCATTATCCGCTCCATGAAGTCCGAGTTCCCGCTGCATGCGCGGGGCAACGTGTTCCTGCACACCGGCAAAAACGTCGGCGGGTTTCCCAGTCTCGGCTCATGGATCACGTATGGCCTCGGCGCCGCCAACACCAACTTGCCCGGCTACGTGCTCCTGCGTGATGCCTATGTGCCACCCGGCGGCATCGAGAATTTTTCCAACGGCTTCCTGCCCGCCAGCCATCAAGCCACGCACATTCGCGACGAGGGCGCCCCGGTGGACAACATCAATCCAGCCGACAAGGACGGCCGGGTGCAGCGGGCCAAGCTTGATGCACTGCTCCAACAGGACCGCGACTTTCTCTCCGCTACCGGGGGCCATCGGGAAGTCGAAGCCGCCATTGCCAACTACGAAATGGCATACCGCATGCAATCGCTGGTACCGGATGTGCTCGATCTGGCCAAGGAGTCCGCCGCCACGCAACGCATGTATGGGCTGGACTCCGAGGACAAGCCGAAGCGCCTGTACGGGCTGCAGTGTCTGCGCGCGAGGAAGTTGCTGGAAGTGGGCGTGCGCTTCGTCGAAGTCACGTGCCCAAACTTGGTGGGCCAGAACGGCACGTGGGACCAACATGATCACCTGCAGCGCGATCACGAGCACAACGCTCTCGTTACTGACCAAGCCATTGCCGCTCTCATTTCCGATCTCAAACAACGCGGCATGTTTGAAGATACTCTCATCGTCTGGGCCGGAGAATTCGGACGCACACCCGATACCGGCAACGGCGACGGCCGTGACCACCACCCGTTCTGTTTCTCCATCTGGCTGGCTGGCGGCGGCATCAAGGGCGGCGTGACCCACGGCGAGACCGACGAACTGGGTGACCGGGTGGCGCGAGATCCCGTCACCATCCACGATCTGCATGCTACGATCCTGCACACCCTGGGTCTCGATCACGAGCGGCTCACCTATCGCTACGGAGGGCGCCAGCAGCGGCTGACCGACGTGTTCGGCAACGTGGTGCGACCGATTGTGGCCTGATCATCGCGACCAGAGTAGCCAGACAAAGAACGGCCCTCCCAGTAAGGCGGTGGTGACTCCCACGGGAATTTCAATGGGCGCCAGCACGCTGCGCGAAACAGTATCGCAAACCACGAGGAACACGCCGCCCCCCAACATGCAGGCCGGGAGCAGGACACGGTGATCCGGCCCAACGATACGCCGCAGCGCGTGTGGCACGATCAAACCAACAAAGGCGATGGGTCCGGTGATCGCGGTGGTGGTCCCGGCGAGAAACGCGCCGGCCGCGAATCCCTGCCAGGTAACTTTTTGGCAATCGATGCCCCGGCCCGCCGCCCAGGCCTCGCCGTAGGACATGACATTGAGAACGCGCGCCAGCCTCAATATCCAGATCAGCACCGGGATGATTCCGGCGGCCAGCAGCAACAGGACGGAATACTCGACGGCCTCGATCCCGCCCATCAGCCACCGGGTGATCTGAAAACTCTTGGCGATCCCGGCCAGACTGTACAGCAGGAGAATCCCGGCGCTGCAAATGCCGCTGATGGCGATGCCTGTCAGCACGAGCGTGAATGATGAGAAGCGGCTGCTCCGCCGGATGCCCGCGACCAGCGCGATCACCAGCCCGGTTGCTACCAGGGCCGCGATCCAAACCACGGGCAACCCCGTTTCCTCGCCCGGAAAAAAGGCGAGTGCGATCACCGCACCCAGTGAAGCCGCTGCCGAAACACCGAGGCTCGAAGGCGTCGCCAGCGCATCGCGCAACAGCGCTTGAAAGAGGGCGCCCGAGGCCGAGAGTGCGCCGCCAACCAAGAGGGCGAGCAGCGTACGCGGTACCCGGAGGTTGATGAAGATCCCCCAGTCCGGCGCTTCATGCCTCATCAGCCGCCCGTAGTTCATGCCCGATCCGCCGACGAGCGGAGCAAGCACCGTCACCACCACTGCGACTAGCAACCCGGCCAGCGCAAACGACCGGGTGCGGCTCCTGAGACTAGTGTCCATAGCTGAGGAATACGCGCCCGTCCGCCGCATCATGCCGATAGAACGGCACCCGGAAGATCTCGGTCAGCCGATCCGGATGCAATGCTTGTGCCGGTGGTCCATCCGCCACCAGGCGCCCCTGATCTAACAGGCAAACACGATCGCAATGTTGAGCCGCCAGCGCCAGATGGTGAGTAACCACCACCACCAGGCAGCCCTCGGCGCTCAGCTCGCGAACCAGTGTCCACAGCCAGGCCTCATTCCTTGGATCCAGATGCGCGCCCGGCTCGTCGAGCAGCAGGATCGAAGGTTGCTGACAGATGGCAGCCGCGAGCATCACCCGCTGTCTTTCCCCGCCGCTCAGGGAGGAAAATCGGCGGCTCCGAAATGCATGAAGGCCGGTGCGCTCGATGGCTCGTTCGGCGGCGCCCAGATCCTCATCGTTTTCAAACAGGCCGCGGCCATACGGCGTTCTACCGGTCAGAATTACTTCTTCCACTGTGAAGGGTACATCGGAGGGAAGCTGCTGGGGGACATGGGCGATCAGGCGGCACAGCTCGCCGCGGTCAGTGAGATGAGTGTCGCGGCCCTGCACGCGGCAGGTTCCACTCACCGGCATTCTCTGTCCGGCCATGATGTCCAGTAGCGTCGACTTACCGGCGCCATTAGGTCCAGCCATCCCGATCACCTGCGGCCGATCCGCTTCCAGCGTCACATCCAGCAGGGTGTTGGGCCCGTTTCCGTATCGATACCCGACGCTGCCCAGTGACAACAGATTCATGGACGGTTCCCACCGAAAAGCATCTGCGAAAAGGCCTCGGCCGCTTCGGTCACGCGCGGGCCGGGCACCACAAAAATGTCTGCCGCCACCGCATAAACGCCTTTCCGTTTCACCGCGCGCAAGCCGGATTGGGAGTCCCACAACTTGACTACCGCCTCTTTGTGCCGCTCGGTTACGCCCGTTGTCTCGGACATGTCGCCCATGTCGACAATGACATCGGGGTCCATGCGAACGACGGCCTCGAGCGAGATTTGCGGATAGGCGACCGGCGAATCGCCGAGTACGTTCCGTCCGCCGGCGATGCGAATGATTTCGTTGAGGAATGATCCTTTGCCAACGGCCATCATCCCGTCAAGGCGCCCGGGAGTGCGGCCCACGATGAACAGCAGACTGCGCTGGGGTTTGCCAGCGGCTCGCTTTTCGATTGCGCTCAACTTCGCGCGCATGCCGCGCTCCAGCTCGACGCCCCGTTGTGCCAAACCGATGGCTGATCCAATATCGCGAATCGACTTAAAGATGTCTTCCAGGTTCGTGTTCCGTAGCGCCAGCGTACGCACGCCCAAGCCGGACAATTGTGCCAGAACCTGCCGCTGTTCGGCATGCGCGAGTACCAGCTCTGGTTGCAGCCGGGCGATCACTTCGATATTGGGTTGCAGGTAGCTGCCGACGCGCGGCAACTTGTCCACCTCAGGGGGATAGTGACAATAGGTGGAGACTGCCAGCACGCGGTCCCCAGCCCCCAGGGCATACAGCGTTTCAGTGAAACTCGGCGCGGTGGAGACGATGCCCTTTGGTGTTTGAGCGTTCACCACGGCCAGGCTCATCAAGATGAAGAGCAGCGAGCGGGTTCGAAGCATCGGCCCCCCCTTCGAGAGCGAAGCGAAAATCAACCGCGATGGCTGTTCCAGGCAGGTCTTCGGACTTAAGGACTGCCTACTCGTCACGACTTCCCAGCCGGGTGATCCAGCCAGTGTCAACTGGTGACTTTCGTTTCCTATACCGCTGCGGGGCAGTCCCGGATTCTCACCGGGTTCCCTTTTCAACACCCTGACAGTCAGGGCGTACCTTGGAAGTTCAGAGGATAGCAGATCGCGACAATGGCCAGCAACGCGACTGTTACTGCTTTGGCTTCTTGCGAGCGCCGCCGCCGAAGATGTCGAGGACGTTTTTCAAGCCCTCTTTGCCGCCCTTCACCGCGTCGATAATGGCCCGCGGATCCTGCGCCAACGCCGGTATCGTATTCTGCAGCTTTAGCTTGGCCATCGCCGGCGCGTCGGGCGCGAGCCGGGGGCGTGAGAAGGTGCCCGTCACCACCGTAGGGATGATCAACTCGCCGCTCGAGCTCTGAACGGCCGCCGTCATCCAGCCGCCGATCTTGTTGCCGCCCACCGCTTCGGCCAGCTTGCGATTGAGCACCGACACCAGCTTCATGTTCAGAGTCTGATCGACAAAGTTCATACCGCCTGCGAACGTAGCCGTGGCGTCGTTCAGATCGAATTTGAGGCTCCTGGTTTGCGCCACACCTTTGTCCAGCGCCAACTCGCCCTGCATGCCGAGAAACGAAGTGAACTTCTCCTCCGCCTTCGGGCCGTATAGGAACTGAGCGATGCCATGTAGCTCACCCATCAGATTCATCGTATGAAGCTTGCCACCGCTGAAGCGCAGCGCCACATTGCCGCTCATCGACTTGAGCGGCTCCTCATCGGGCTTCGGCGCCAGGGTGAGCTTGACGTCTGCCCCGAAGGGCCCGGAGATGAGTTGCGGGAGACCGCTGATGGCTGTCAGCAATTGCGAAGACTCGATTTTATCCAACCGCGATTCAAGAGCGATTGTCGAGTTGGCCCCGCGTGTGTCGATCGTCACTTTGCCGGTAGACGCGCCGCCGTAGAGGCTCGCGCTGAGAGGATCGAGCCGCAGCACGCCGTCGCGAAAATTCGCGGTGGCGCGCACCGAGGCCAGCGTCACTTTGTTGAACTTGAGGCTGCCCACTGACAGCGTGCCGTCGGCTGAGTAGCGCGCCGGCTTGGACGCGGCTCCGGCCTTGGCCGGCTTGAACAGCTTGGCCAGCTCCTCCGTATTCAGTTGATCCGCCGCCAGCGCGAACTGTATGCGCGGTGCCGCGAAGTTGTTCGCCTCAAGGCGCCCCGTGACAGTGGAACCAGCCGCCTTGAGGCTCAGCCCTTCGATCGTCGCGCTGTCCTGGGCGAAAGCCACCTGCGCCCGTTCCACGTGCACCGCCTGAGTCAGCGAGGGTAGCTCAATCGTCGCGCCATCCAGACTGCCCTTGCCGGCAAACTGCAGCGTTCCGCCCTTGGCTAGCGGCCCGTGCACGCGAAGCCGCAGCGTCGCTTTGCCTGACGCGCGCATCCCGGCATCGGCCACGCCGTAGGCTTGGGCGATCTGCATCAGATTGGCCAACTCGGAGTTCTCCGTGATCAGTGCGCTCTCCAACAAGGGCCGGGTCGCATAGTCTTTCACCGAGAAGTATCCCGAGAGTTTAGTAGGCCCGCACATGATCTCAAACGGGCTGCTGCGAATCACGCCGGGAAGGAGTTCGATCTTGACAGCTCCGGTCCGCACCGGTTGCTTGATCTCACCGCCGGCGAATTTGAGTTCGTGGGCCTCAACCGTACCGGTCACTTGCGGTTGGCTGAGCGTGCCTTGGACGTCGAGGCCGGCTTCAAGCTGCCCTTCCACATTGAGGCCGGTTGGCAATCCCTGCCCGAAGGCCGCGGCCAACCGCACCAGCTCACCGATTGGGGCGCGCGGCGCATCGAGCCTAAGCGCCAGTTGCCGATCCCGAACCGAACCCTTGGCGCGAACGGCAAGCTTGCCCAACAGCACTTCCAGTGACCGAATCTCGGTGCCCGAAGCACCCGGAGTCAGGTCGAACTTTGCATCGACGTCGCCGAACGCGGCTTGCTTGAGCCGGCCTTCACGCAGCGCCAGCGAACCCTTCACCGCCCCCGCCTTAACCTCTGCCTCGCCGGTGAGCGTGCCGCTCACTTCTGCCACCGTGCCCACGGCAGTCAACTTGACGCCCGCCTCGCTTGTCCCCAAACCCGTGACCAGAAGGTTTGTCTTGGGATAGACCACCCGTGCCGCGTCGTCCAGCGTCACCGCGATCTGGCCACCCTCGATTTCGAGCTTGTCCAGGCGAACCGCCGTGGAAGGGTTGGACGCTGACTTGGGGCCGCCGACCGACTCATGATTCCAGACCCCCTCGCGGCGGATCAATTCAACCGAGGGCTCGACGATCTGAACAGACTGGATCTCTACACGCTTGCTCAGCAGCGGCCAGAACTGCACGCGCACCCGAATCGACTTGGCCAGGATGAATGGCTTCGAGCCGAAACGCGAATCCTCACCCACCTGGAGGGATTCGGCCCGCAATGCCAGCGGGATAAACGAAAGCGTGAAGGTACCGAAATCAACCGGCCTCGCCAAGGCCTTCTCGAGCTGCGCTTTCAGAGCCGGCCGGAACTGCTCGGCGTCAACCAGCAATGCCAACGCGGCTGCGAAAGCCACCAAGGCACCGGCCAGCCCGATCCAGATTCGTTTACTCATCGCTACTCGAGCACCACCACTTCAGCGTCGCGCAAGAGGGCACGGACGAGGCTTTGTTCCCCCGCTTGGATTACCGGAGGCCCGCCCAGATACCGCCGAGCTTGAGGACGAAACCCTTCACGGGCCCTTCGCCGGCGAGTTCGCGGATCTCCGTCTGGGTTTCAGGCTCCTGGCCCGGGCGGTAAACGTATATCGTCCTCTTATCGCCATGAATGAGCCAGACCAACTCCACACCCTCGTCAATCCATTGCCTGGCTCTCGTCTTGGCCTTGGGCAACCGGTCGCTTGGTGACATGACCTCAATGGCGAAATCGGGTACGAGAGCGAGGAACTTACGGCGCTGTTCCAAGGTCAGCCGGGCCAACTTCTCGTTCGAGACCCACGCCGCATCGGGAGCGTAGGCGGCGCCACTGGGAAGCATGAACTCGGCGCTCGATTCAAGCGCTTTGCCCCGTTTGTCCCGCCGCGCCCAGCGAAACAACTGCTCGCCCACCATCATGCTGCGATACGACGACTCACCGCCTGCTGGAGGCACAATGATAATATCTCCCTGTGAATTCCGCTCGATCCTCAGATCGGGGTTGGCCGCGCAGAAGGCAAAGTAGGCCTCGTCGTCAAACCGCTGACCGGCGCCGAACACAATTCTGGCCGGGGCTTCGAGAGCGGGCAGCGCGACTTGCATGATTCCAGGATACTCCTACCCCGATTCGTTTCTCAGACGCGATACGTATCCGGCCGCCAGTTCTTCACCGTAGCCTTGAGTTCTTTCGGATCCAAGTCCTGGCTCCGGCGAGCAGCCCCATCACTGCGAGCGCGAGGCCCAGCAGCCGCAGTGCAAAGATCAGCACTCCGCCCGCTATTTTCGTGCAGGTGCGTCCTCGAGTCCCAGCGGCTGAGTTGCTGCTTCTATCCGAAACCGCCACGCCAACCTGGCCAGCAGCCCCAGCAGCAGACCTCCCGCCGCTCCCGCCGCCAGGAAGATCCACTTACTGAAGTCCGGTCGTTCGGGCAATGAGGGTAGGTTATTAATTTCGATAAGCGGTCCCTGTTTACGCTCATCAAGCGATACCAGCATCTCGGCCTCGGCCAGCCGTTCGCGAAGCGTTCTATATTGGCGCGCCGCTATCTCGCGATCAAGCGCCAATCGCTCGGCTGCCGCTCCCGATACCTTGGGAGCCTTGGCGATAAGTTCTTCCCAGGCCGTAGCCGCTTTCTCGGATTCCGCTCGCAGGAAGCCGGCGATCAACTTGGCCTGTGCGCCTCGCTCCCGGAGAGAGTCATCCACCAGTCGTGTCAGGAAATCCCTGGTGACACGCTGCGCAAGAATCGGGTCCGGGTAGGAGAAGGAAACGGTCATGGGCTGCGTGTCTTCGAAGCGGATATGCCGCGCCATCAAATCCAGCACGTCCTCCATTGGCATGCGGGCCCGTTCGGACCGGTACAAATCATGAGCGAGTATGACCGTGCGAAACGTTTGGCGTTTGGAGAGCAACTGCGTCATCTCCCGCCTAAGGCTGCCAACATCGAGCGCCAGCGCCGCCGGCATGAACCGCTCGGGTATGTCGCTTGGAACAATGCGAATAGACCCGCGGGAAGTGTAAGTTTCCGGGTACTTCAGGGTCGCCACGAGCCCGGCCAGAAGCCCCGCCGCCAAGCCGCCCGCGGCCCAGCGCCAAACGCCCTTGCTGCGTTTTGCTCCCAACACGCCGCCGCTTTCGCTCATAGCGAAACCAGTATATTCGATGGCCGGCGCCGCAATATGTCAGGCATCGTGCCGACCGCAATTATCGGTAACAATCCAGAAGATCTCACCGGCGGCATGGCGCCACGGCCGCATCACTGCTAACGTCCCTCGCGAATCGTGATGTTACGGAACATGACCACCGAAAACTGATCGTGCAGTTGCAGCCCAATCGGCCCGGTCTTGGGCCGCTGTGGATCACCCGCATGCTCGGCCACGAGTTGGCCGTTGAGGCGCACGGAGATCTTGTCTACCCGCGAAGAGATGTCAAGCGAGTTCCAATCGTCCTCGCGCATCGACCCCAACTTGGCGTCGGCAAAGCCATAGATGCTGCCGGTCGGATGGGGATCCGGATAGCGGTTGTTGATCTGAATTTCGTAGCCGATCTTGGACGGCGTCCGCTTGTAATCGGGTGGCGTGGTGATGCCATACTTGGCGCGCGAGGAGTCGCGGATCGAGATGCCGCTGTTGCCGTGAGTGCGCGTCCAGAATTCCACGTGGAGGTCGAACTCGCCAAAGTCGCCGCGCTTGGTGTAGAGCCACGACTGTGTGTTCTCCCAGGCTTCGAACTCAGCCTTAGTGGTCGGCTTACCGGGCGCCAGCAGTGTGCGCAAGTCCGCGCTGCGTTGCGCCAGCAGCGTGCCGTCAGCCATCACCGTCCATTGCCCGTCGCCCAGCACCTCCCAGCCGTCGAGATTCTTCCCGTTGAACAAGGGCGTACTCGCGGCAAAGAAAAACAGCAGCGGCCAAGCTAGAACCATGGCAACATTATGACCGATTGTGCTCAGACCCGATACGTGTCCGGACGCCAGTGCTTCACAGTCCTCTTGATCTCCTTTGGATCCAGGTTCTGTT
>JAYTKJ010000420.1:0-3579 GCA_043730365.1 Acidobacteriota bacterium
TACCGGCAGCGTGATGATGAAGCGTTCCAGGTTGGTAAGACCCGCCAATTGCTTCAAGCTTTCCGCCGTCACCTTGACGGGTACGTTATGCCAGGTTCGTCCGGAAAGGTAGAGCTCCTTCAGCCCCGGCAGACTTCCAATACGGTGCAGCTCCAGCGGACCCACGATCCCTTGGGTGAGATTGATGGAGCGAATTTCGAAGCCGGAAGCGGGGAGCCCGTCGATGTCGGAGATATGGGCGGGACTACCCGTAAGCACGACCGTTCCACCCATGTGAATGACCCACTCGGCGGCGGCGCGATCCACATCGAGGGCCAGGCATGCGGTGGCCGCCAGGATGGATAGGATGGGGATACGCGGTTTAACTTGCATGGCCAGTGGCTTCTTTCGCAATGATTTTGGGCATTACCAGTCGAGCCGCGCCCCGAGTAGCGCGTTGCGCGGACCAGCCAAGTCGCGCGCCTGGGTTGCCCGTATCGTTCCGACCGCATTCGGGGCGGAGATGTTCAAAGCGGGAATATCGAAGTTGGATTTGTTGAGCAGGTTCGTGAAGCTGATCTGAACCCGCAGAAACATACGTTCGCGAACCGGGAACGACTTGAAGAGTGCGGCGCTGGTCGTCTGTCGTCCAGGACCGATAAGAATGCCGCGTCCGGAGTTGCCGAATCGTCCCGAATTGGCGGGAGGAACGGCGAAGGCGGATGCGTCGAACCAGCGGTCAATAGTCCGCTGATCCGAAGGTAGATTCCCGTTGCCGATCCTGTCCGGAATGCCGCCTACTGTTTGCGTGTTGGACGGATCGGAGCCGACGAAACTTGGCGTGAGGAATTCGCCCGTCTGGCCAATGAAGGAGCCGCTCAATTGCCACCCTCCCACTACGAAGGCTAAAGGCCCCCCGCTCGAAAGCAGACGTTTGCCAGTACCGACCGGCAGTTCCCAAATGATGGTAGAGATTATTCGATGACGTGGGGAGTATTGGGCGTCGCCCCGCTCGCGACTCCGATTGAAGGCATTTTCAATCGTCGTGCCGCCTTCGACGCCGCCGATTTCGTCCACATCAGTCAAGGACTTGGCCCAAGTCCATGCACCCATAAATGACAACCCTTTCTGCCACTTGCGGTCAATTTGCGTAGTGAGCGCATTGTAGATATGATTGCCGCCGTTCTGTCGCATGACAATGTTGCGGAAGAGCGGAAACGGCCGGCGGCTCTGGGCGAAGGGCACGCTGCTGGGCGCCGGCATGTTGACGTTGCGCCCATAGACCAAAGAAGTCGATTTGGTCCCGACGTAGGACAGCCGCAGTCCGATGGCGGCGCCCAGGTCCCGCTCCACAGTGAAACTCCACTGCTGGGCGTATGCATTGCGCATGTTAATATCAATGCCCGTGACATCCACGTTGCCAGTCGTGCCAGCGCCTAGAAACGGGCGCTGCAGAGTCAGTAAGGGGACATTATTGTTAATTGCGTTGACAAAACTCTCCGTTAAGGCGAAGGGACCGCCGTAGGAGGAGGAGAAGATGTCTGCCGTGAAGTCATCGTTGAATATTCCGTACCCGCCGCGCAGCACTGTTTTCGTGCCGCCGAATGGACGCCAGGCGAACCCGATGCGAGGTTGGAAATTGTTTAAATCTCTTTTGCGAAGCGAGCGTTCCGGGAAGCCCGCGGCGGCGGCCGTTACAATTGGGATTGACTTTGGGAAGAGCGGATTCACGAACTGGTCATTGATGCCCTGGTTTGGAACGACAAGCCGCCCGTTCTGGGCGTCGACGTTGAAGATGGTATCGAATTTGTCACGCGCCGGTTGGTTGTAATCCCAACGCAGGCCGACGTTCAGCGTGAACGTCTGGCTGACTTTCCAATCATCCTGCATAAACCCGCTCAGGAAATAGAACCGCGCATAGCGTGGGGGCCGCACATAATTCCGGCTGGTGGTTTGGGGAAGGCCGAGGAGAAAATCCGCCCACGAATTGCCACTGGCAAAACCGGTAAAGTTGTAAGTACCGAACTGGGGTCTCACGAAATCGTTGTACTGCTGTGGCCGGAATTCCAGGCCGCCTTTAAAAGTATGGGCACCGCGAACGTGCGTGACCTGGTCCACGAACTGGAACGTGTTCTCGGCAGGGGCGGCTTTGGCAATTTGTGACATCGCCTGGAAGCCGACCATGGTGAGAGTGGGAACATTCGCAACGCCCGGCGCGGGTTCCAGCCCCTGGATGCCTAAATCGTTAACAAGATCCTGGCCCAGGAGAGTTCCTTGCCGCGGATTGAAGTTGCGAGAGAATCCGGCCTTGAACTCATTGATCACGGTCGGAGCGATGGTCCAGGTGTCGGAGATGGCCACCTGGCGCGCCATTCGGACTTGGACGCGATACCCGGTCAAATCGCCAGGTAAACCGCTGTCGAGCACCTTCGGTTCGGAACGTTTGTAGCTGAAGCGGGCATAGAGATTATTGTTCGACTTTACCGAGTAGTCAACCCGGACATCGAACTGATCATGCCGGATCTGCTGCGGTACGGCATCTCTGTAGTTGGCGTTAGTCAGATTCGCCGCGCCGAAGTTGGGAAGAGGGTAGAAGCGATTCTGCCAGCGGAGCGCGCCCTGGTTCAGCAGATTGGTGGGAATGACGTTTCCCGGGAACGGCGCTCCGCCCGCGAGCGGATTGCGTATTGGTGCGGAAAAGGCGGAGAAATCACCGGTACGCATTCCGATTGTCGGTACATTAGGAGTAATAATGGCTGGCTGGCGTTGACGCTCTCCCTCAAAGGTGCCAAAGAAGAACAGCTTATTGTGCTTTATGGGCCCCCCGGCGGACACGCCAAAGTTGTTGCGGATGTTCTGACCTCTCGTTGTCGCGAAGAAGGGACGGGCATTCAACGCCGCATTCTCGTGGTACCAGAACAGTGCGCCGTGCAGTGCGTTGGTGCCGCTTTTGGTGATCGCGGTGATGTTGGCGACTTCTCCGAACTCGGCTTTGTTGTTGACGATTTCAAACCGAACTTCCTGGATAGATTCGAAGCTCGGCTCAGCCGGTCCGATGGAATTGCCGAACGCGGGCGAATTGGAACTGATGCCGTCGACATTAAAATAATTCTGGCTCCCGCGTGCACCGCCGAGGGAGAAACGTGAGCCACCACCCTGCCCGCCTGTGGGCGTCAGAAAAACGTACCGGTATAACCCTGAATCGCCGGTGCCGCTGACCGTAGAGCGAATGTTCAACGGAAGGTCGTTGAGATCCTTGCCGGTGCGCACCGAGGAAATAGAGGCCGTGTCGGTCTCGATTACCGGTGCCGAGCCTTGGACCGTGACCTCCGAACCCACCTCTCCAACCTCCATACGAACGTCCACACGAACAACGCGCAACGCGCCAACATCCACATGTTCCACGATCGATGTCTTGAATCCACCGTATTTGGAAGTGACTCGATATCGACCGGCATTGAGGTTGGGAACTTCATAAGTACCCGAGGTGCCGGTGGTCACAGTGCGGGACGAGTTGGTTCCTTCATTGCTCACTTCAACGGTGACATTAGGCATCAATGCACCGGATGCATCGGTCATGGATCCCGTAAGGCTGCCAAA
>JAYTKJ010000421.1:0-3992 GCA_043730365.1 Acidobacteriota bacterium
CGTCGTCGTTCAAATCGCGGCAAGGCATAAATCGTCGCAAACGACTGATAGTTAGGGTGTTATGAGATCGGACAAAGTACTTTACCGGACACTAGTGACCGGGAGGATTGGAGTATCCCGCATCGGCCAACACCAATTCGCCGGGCTGAAGCCGGAACCTTCCGAGCTTCTCTCCGCTGTTGACACCCGCTGCTGGTGTCAGTTCGAAGTAGTCACACTCCAGCGAAGGCAATCGCATGCTGTAGTGAATCCGCCATTGACTGCCGGTCTTGCCCGGCTCCCTCACGACGGTGGCATCCACCAGCCGCACCGGTTGCCCTTTGAGCGCCGGCTCCAAGTTCACGCCATTGTCCTGCCACAATTTCTGGCACAACTGCCGCAGCCAGGGTTCCGCCTGCCGCAAGCGGTTCAACAGCGTCACGTCGGAAACATCGGCAATCCCGGCTATCTTCGCTTGCACGGACGTCTCCCGGAGAGACCAACCGCATCCTACATGCAGCAGCAATGTCCGAAACAAATCGCGTAACGAGTCGAATCCTCGAAGCCGCGTGACCGCTCCCGTGCTCCGCCCCAGTTCCTCCCACCCTTCCGGAAACAACCCGCAGAGCACCTCCCAATTCTCTTGTAGCGCTGCCATGCCCTGGGCATATCGCGAAGCCGCCGGAGCAGTCAATCCTTATCTTAGCGCTTATGCGGCCAGACCCCCTCCCTAACGGTCAGGGCTCGGTAACACTTTCAATCCGGAGGACGACGACGGCATCAACACTTCATCGTGAAACCGGTCGCAGCCAATGCAGAGGTTCGCATAAGGCTTCCCGTCCGGTGTCACCGTCCGGGACTTCTCAATGAACATCTCCTCGCTCCAACCGTGTGCCAGGCCCATGCGCTGTGGTTGGCCTGCCGAAATCGCCTGGTACACCGGGTCGGTTGCCCGCCGGCGGAGGATCGCCTCGAGCGGCTCGTCAAGCAGGTTCCCCACCGGCAGCCGCGTCTTCAGACAGCATGGATAGACGTTGCCGTCCGGATCCACGGAAACCTCTGAGCCCGCCGATCCGGCGTCGAGAAAGCCCAGCCCGCCGGACCAACGATTGCAGAAGTTCTCGGTCAGGTCTGCTGTAGAGAGCCCGTTCAGCCAGGCGCGTCCGCGGGGCCAGAGCTTGCCGATCCAGGCGTCCGGCGTCGCGCCAAAGAAATGAAAGCGCGGGGCCGGCGCCGGTTCGCGCGTGCCGCCATAGTGCATGCCGAATCGCTCAAAGATGAGCGTGAGTTTGTCGCGCAACGCCGCCTGAGCTTCCGGCTCCTCAAGCCCGGCGTGAAAATGATCTACGCCGCTCACCGAGATCACCGCCGCATGCCGGTCGATCAATTCCCCCACGATTCGCTCTGTAACCAGATCGCCGGTGGTCTGCACCACCAGTTGCACCTTGCCGCCGTAACGCTTCCATAAAAGATCCAGTGCCGGATAGAGGGCGGATTCGCGTACTGCGTCCAACAATACTTCGCCGCCGGCCAGAATCACGGTGCCGGGCTGCTCGGCTGCGCCGTCGCCGGCCGTGCGGTCCCGATACGACAGCCGCTCCGGAAAACTGGCGATGATGCGCGCGAAGTTGTTCCGGGACTCCCCGGCTACGCGCTCGCGATCGGCTCCATAGTAGGGCCGGAACCGGTCTTCATAGCAATGCGGGCAGGTGCGATGGCACAGCCACGTCAGGACGTAGTAAATAGACTCCACTCAAGTCCCATGCTACTCCGGGTCCGGCCCGTGTCGACGGGATCGAACTATCGCGCCTCGCCGATGCCAGCCAATTTGCCCGCTTCGTCAAGCACTACTAACGCCGAAGCGCGCGGCACCTGGCCCGCCGCGACATTGCCGCCGGAGAGAACAAACGCGAGCTTCCGGGTAATGCTCTTGTCCGGTGAGATCAAGGTCAAGCTACCGGTGCAGTCCGAATTCACCGCGTAGGATCCGGTGTAGCCAGCGCCCCCGGATGGCGGGCCAATCAGACCCCCGCCGTCGGCGTTGAACTGCAGTGCAAACGCTACCGGTGCGACGGGCGTGGCCGAGAAAGCTCCCGGGCTGGCGGCCGGCGTTAGATCAACCCCAAATGCCGAAAGCCCGTAGCGCCCGCTCAGCGACAGCGATGAGCAGCCGGATGCCAGCAAGGGGCGCACGAAGTTGAGGAGCGTGCCGGAGCCCTGCGAGGTCTATACCAGATTGGCCTCAGCGCCGCGGTCTGTGATCACCCCGGTGAAAACCACCGGTGGCTTGGCATCCTTGTCGCTGGAGAAACCATCGCCGAGCGTCAAGCTCAGCAAGCATTCGCTCGATACGGTGTAGGCTCCGACGCGGACAAACACCGGATCGCCGCCACGGTTGGCATACAACCCTCCGGCGCCGTCAGCCAGCACCCGGCCCACGTTGGAAAAAGGCACGGCGTTGGAGGCTCGGCCGACAAGCTGCCCGATGGGCGTCAGGCTGTACTGGCCGGTGGTGCCTGGCGCGGCGTCCGCTTGCGGAGCATAGATGAGCGGCGCTGCGGCGGAGGCGGTAGTGCCCGGAGGCGTCGCGCTCTGGGCTGCGTACAGCAGTCGAACGGACGTAAACACATAGGGTCCGGAAAAATCCTGCGTACCGGCGCAGGTTTGGGCATTCAGCGTGCTCAAGACAGAGAGAGCGCCGGTGAGCAGAAAAATGAGAATCAATTTTGTTCTCCTTTTCGTTGGCCTCATGAGGCTGTGCTGCTCGACTAGGCACGTAAAACGCCACTCTTTCTTTTCAGCATCGAGGTGGCGAAGGGCACGTCTCGTTCTGGTAAGTTCTACCCCATGCGAGGGATTCCCGTGTAGGGTTGACCCCACCCCGCTCTTCGGCACCCGATTGCGGATTTCTCGAATACAAGTTCATGTAATCCCGACCGTGGATGGGACATCGACCGCGCAGCAGGTGCTGAACAGGCTGACCTCAATTGCGCGGGAGCCGGACGATGAAGTGTGGATGTTACTTGATACCGACCACTGCACTCAAGGAACACACGTTCAGGGCTGTGTCGCGGCCCTCAGGGAAGCCCAACAAAAGGGGGTTAGGGTGGCGCTCAGCAAACCCTGCTTCGAGATCTGGTTGCTTTTTCACCACATGGACGAGGCAAACGTCGAAACCCTTTCTGCCTGCCGCGACGTCGAAAAATCCTTGCGTGAGCGGTTGGGTGGATACAACAAGAGCAACTTGAAATCGAATCACTTCCCTCTGGAATCCGTGTCCGATGCCTGTGCGAGAGCGCAAAGCCGGGATGCAGCGGTTGAGGGCGGCGACATTCCAGCGGCGAATACTACTCGCGTGTACCAGCTGTGGCAGGCCATCGTCTCAAAGGCTCTTCCATCGCAGCTTCCTCCTCAACTCAGAGGCTTGCTCCCAACCGAAACCTCGACGTAGTCAAGACCGCGCGCGGTGCCGCAATTCAGCTATCAATACCTTGGCGCGCTGCCGGTCAGCCGGGTCAATTTTGTTCCAAGCCACCCCCTGAATCGCCCCAATCACCGACGTGAACGCATTGAGATTGATTACGATCGGGACGCCGGCAGATGGAGTCAATCAGCTCCAGGCCTTCGTTGCCAGCCGTGGTGTCTTGATCGAAATTCATGTCGGTGAGGATGAGATCCACCGGTTGCCGATTGAGTTCGGTGAGGAGCTCTTTTGGGGAGGCGGTCATGCGGGCGCGATAGCCGCTGTCTTTGAGCAGAAGGTCCAGGGCGACGAGGACATCGGGCTGGTCATCACAACTAAGCACCATGATGCCGGTATTCATGCACGCCGGCGGCCAACGGTTAACCTGTTGATTCCCTGGATTGGAGCGCTGCGGGGCATTGGACGCATGGGACGCCGGTGTCCGATACCGGACACTTCGTTTGCTCGCGATCAGTCCACATAAACGTGCGCTACCCGCGCACTGATTCCGCATAAGACGCTGTACGAAATCGTCCCCGCCAGCCGGGCA
>JAYTKJ010000422.1:0-4216 GCA_043730365.1 Acidobacteriota bacterium
GCCGGCAATACGCGAAACTCGGCCGACGCCATCCGCGAGTAGGCCATGCCGTTCAACGATGTGCCGGTTATCTTCAACGCGGCCGCGTAGCGCCCCGGCGCTCCGGCCATCCAATGTCCGACGTAGTTGCCGTTGCCGGTCACCGGGTCCAGCGCGCTCGAGTCGGGCAGATCAATCTCAGCCGCCAGCGCCGCCGTAACGTCGTCGATCGATCGAATACGGATCACCGCTGTGGCGCCCGCCAGCGGTTTGTCGTCCTCGAACACAATCGCCGAGAAGGCGATCGGCTCCCCCGAAGTAACCACCCGCTTGCCTGGAGAAAGCGCCGCGCGGACCAAAGAACTGGAGTTGTAGAAGGCGCGAACATACCCGATCCCGGCCAGCGCAGCGGGCATTATCTTTACTTGATACTCGCCCGGTACCGCGCCCGGCGGCAGTTCGATGAACGTGTGATATCCAATCATGGCCAGCGGGCCGGGCATGAAGCCGCCGGCGCTTGTTACGTCAAATACATGGAAGCCGTAACCCTGCGCCTCCGCGTTATCCTTGTTGATCTCGTTGCCCCCCGGAGCGATCAGCGCCGCCGCCGTTCCCGGTTGCGAAACCACAAGATGAAAGATGTCGCCACCGCCCGCCGCTGGGTCGGCGGAGAATGTCAGCACCACCGGTTCGCCGTCCGGCCGGATCTCCTCGGCGCGCGCATCCCGCGCCGAGAAAAGGATGGAACTCTGAGAGGATTGGCCCCACGCCGCGGCGAAACCAAAACAGATGAAAACGAGAAGCTGTCGCATCGGACTACGGCACCACCGGAATCACGGGTTGCAGCTTCCGGATCGACTCGAGTACCGCCGTCCCGACGTCCGGACTTACGATCGTCGAGTGGTTGGCCTTCAAATGCAGCAGCTCCACAAACGGTCCTACGCGGGAACTCTCCTGCGTCACCGCAAGATCGTTCAGTTGGAACCCTTTATGCTTCACCTCTCTGACAACGTTCACAACAATCGGCGTGTCCCAGAAAAAGGCACGCACATACGACGGGTCCATGTAGGTGTGGTGTACCTCTCCTGTAATTCGATAGGCCGATTGCATCGCGGTCGCCCAGGTCGTGTTTAACCGCGTGCCCTGGCCCGGGAGTCCAAAAGTCTCGGCGTAGGAGATCGTGGGATTCCCCGTCGCGAGGTTCGTGCTGTTGTCGGTGTTCATATCGCCGGATACGCTGCGATACATCACCGTGTGCTTCACACCATCCACGATTTGAGTCGGGGGCAGCAGCGGGACATTCGTGCGATTGAACTCTTCCACCGCCGACACCCGCAAACTGGCCGTTCCGGCGTTGATGGCGACCCCTTGTCCAATCTTAGTGCGCGTCGTGTCATTCGAGAAGAAGGAATGCGCCTGAGCCCCGTCGATCTGGTAGTCCGGTCCCACCGATCCCTGGTGTGGACCCGCCACCGTGTGCAGCGAATACACCCCGAAATTCTTCGGGATCGAATTGACCAGGAAATGCCGCGTGTCCAGAGCACCCTTGCTGTGCGTGATGATGTGGACGTGCCGGGCCCCGAACTCGGCCGCCGCGTCCGGTATCAGCTTGCCCAGCAGCGCTCCGTTCGCCGCCGTCGTGGCGGTAATCATGCTGATCTTGTGATAGTAGGGGATCGAGGCGTCGTTGAATGGCTTCACGAACTGCATCTTCATATCGAGCCTCGGCTCGGCAGGCGTATCCAGTATCTTGCCCTCCCAGAACGCGCCGCCGTCGTTATCGTCGCCTTGGCTGTTGCCGTGGACAAGAATCACCGGCGCCAAGGCGTTGAAATTCAGCTCAGCCCACGCCACGGAGCTGCACCAGTTCTCGGCTCCGCCCGCGGCGTCGATCTCGATGCGCACACTGTTGGCGCGTGGGGTCGCCTTCGATCCCGCTACCCGCCCGGGGAACCGGACATCTGCGATCGGCACCTCCACCGAATACTCCACCCACTTCTCGTTATCGCCTGTCAATGCCTTCAGCTCCTTGCCATTGAACAGGATTTTGTCGTTGCGCGCCGCCGTTCCGCTGAGCCGCCGGCCAAAGCTCGCGATGCGCAGATTCGCGTTGGATGACACGACCTTTTCCTGGGCCAGCTTGGCCGCATCCAGCAGTTTTCCGGCGGCGTCCACCGCGCCCACCACGCGGCCAACGTCGACCTTGATCTCCAATGGGCCGCCGCCGCGTTTGACGCACTGCGTATTGATTCCGGTGCCCGCACTGGTTACAAACCGCGTATCGGTTGTCTGCCGCGGCACGGGTGCGCCCGATGGCACGCCATCGGCCCCCACCCACGTCACGCTCACCGGCGCGGAGGCGCCGAATGTCTCCACCAGTGGCACCGCCGGGGTCGTATCGAAGTTGGTGGGCGTGGCTTGATCCTGCGGGGTCAGCACCAAATAGAACTCCAGATCCCCCGGCGAATCCGGAAGACGATAGGAGAAGGAGAGCGGAACGTGGCGCCCGTCGCCTTGCGAGACGATCTCCCTTTCTTTGCCCGCGGTGTTCCGGGCATAATCCCAGGGCGTCCAAAGAATCCGCTGCGTCTTCTTGTCGCGCATCGCCAGCCACAGCAGCCCCGCGCCGTAGCGCGAAAGCTTGTAGGTACCCGTCAATGTAACGGAAATAAATGCGCGCGGATCCGCTTCGAGCGTATTCGGACCGGCTGGGGTCCACACTGCCGTCTTTCGCTTGCCGGGGTCCGGATTCGAGCGGTCGATCACCACCGCGAGCGATGTGATCCTGGTGGAATCGTCGGTCAAAGCCGGCGTAACGGTGAGCACATTAGGCGTGAAGGCGTGCGCCTGCCGCTGTACGCCCGGGGCCGCTTCCTGGTCCCAGCGGACGTAAGCGTCGTACGCGCCGATAAAGGCCTTCGTGGGTTCTTCCGATTGAAACGCCGCGACGCCCGGAAACGCCGAGATCGCAAATTCGATCGAGTCTTCGCCGACGATGCGCAGGCCGGTGGGCTGCTGATTGCTACCGGGCAGGAACCAATACTCGTATGGATCGGTGCCATCCGGGTGGGTGCCGTACAGATTTTTCGTTAAGTCGGCGCTTCGCAAGAATATCAACTGCACGAACCGCGCGGTCGCGAACTTCGCGCCCTTCACCGTTAGCCGGATGGGCCTGGTAAAAGTGTTCAAAGGCAAAGTATTCGGGGTCATCGACGTGACCGCCGGATACACGACCGTCACCGGGAAGGGCGCGGACGCGATGGTGCCCTGATTCGTCGAGGTGAGCGACGCAATCAGCTCCACCCGCACGTTGAGCTCGGTCGAGGCGGGCGTTTGGCCAGCGGCGCACACGCTGTAGCAGTTGACGTTGGGGACGCGATAGATCAGTGCGAAACGATACTGCCCGTTGGATTCGCCCGTCGTGGTCGAAAGTTCGCGGATCAGCGCGTTGGTCTTGGCGTTGTATTCGCGGAGCGCCAGCCGTCCGCTGGACACCTGAGTGACGCCGCTGCGCTGGGCGATGACCACGAAGGTGACCGAATCACCGGCAAGGAGTTCGGTATTGGGTGTGACCGACGCGATCCGAAAGGTCTGCGCGGAGATGAGCCCCGAAGTAAGGAGGAACGCAAGCGTAGTAAGGCGGCACATCGCAACTCCCGCAACTGAATGGGTTGGATCACCTTCAATATATCAGACCGCCGGGGAAGCAAAGTTCTATGCGCGTGGTTGTAGGCGGACTTCACGCCTCAGGAAAATATTTCGATCGTGAGTTCTGCCGCTTTACGCCGCGGAAAAGTCTTGCCGATCGCGAGCCGCTGAATCCGGTCAGGCTCGCTCGCTTCGTTGCGAAACGTCGATACACGAGCCGGCCCCACGGCCAGTTCAAGCGACCTCTCCCGAATCCGACCGACAATCGGACCGCCGCTTCACCATCGAAATGCTGGACAGTAGGACCAACCCCCGGACCCTAAAATCGCGCCGCCCGCAACCGCCGCGCCGCCCGCAACCGCGCCGCTCCGCCCGCAACCGCGCCGCGCCGCCCGCAACTGCGCACCACCGCCCGCAACTGCGCACCACTGAACCGAGCCGCGAGCGTCAGCGAGCGGTTCTTGCCCCGCAAAAAGCTGCGCCGCAACCGCGATCCCGATCTTGGGATTTACCATCGTCGGCAGTCCGGAAATGTCCTTTGAAAACAGAATACCCATCAGGCCCTCGCCCTCCATCGACCACCCGAACT
>JAYTKJ010000423.1:0-2389 GCA_043730365.1 Acidobacteriota bacterium
GCTGGGTGCGGTCAATCACCTTGCACGGCATCGCCTTTTCCAGGTTGCGCAACTGGGTAGGCGTAAGATCGCGGTCAAACAAGATCAGATTGGCGTTGAGAGCCTCGGCTTGTTCGGCGAGTTCTGTGACTTTGCCGGCGCCGATCAACGTGGCGGCTTCCGGAGCGTCGCGCGCCTGGAGCACCCGGGCCAGCACAGTCGCGCCGGCACTTTCGGCTAGTGACGCCAACTCTTCCAAGGATTCAACGGCGGTCTGGGGAGGCGTGCCAGACTTGGAGGCGCGGCTTGAGCGTTTGATATCGAGGCCGACGAGAATCGCTCCCTCGCTTCGCGACTTCTTCGGCACGCTGGTGGATGTTGGAACGCTCAATATGTTCTTCGGGTCAAGCCTCTACGCCTCGTCTATGTCGTGCGCCGGAGCACCCAACGCGTGGCCGGGCGTGCTGGCGGCGCCGGCCGCCGCAGCCTGCGGATGAGGGGCGCCGCCGCCGTGAACCGGACGCGAAACAACCACCGTCGAAATGGCGTGTTTGAAAATCAGTTGTTCCTGGTTGTTGGACTCCAGGATGACCGAGTATTTGTCAAAGCTCTTGATTCTTCCCGACAGCTTAACCCCGCTCATTAGATAGATGGTGAGGAAAATCCTCTCCTTGCGGGCGCTGTTGAGAAAAGCTTCCTGAATGTTTTGGGCAAGCTTTTCAATCATATTATTTTGTTTTTATCCCTTACTTCAGCCGCATCGAAGGGCCTCGCCTGGCAGAGGCACCGCCCTTCTGTAAGATTGTAGACGATTCGGAGCCTATTCGTCGTGGTCCTCCTCGTCGGCTGCCGCCGGCCGGGAGGACGTCAGCTTTTCCAGTTCAATCCGGGTGACTGTACGGGGCGCTACCTTGATGGCCTCCAACTTCTCCAATCGGAACTCTCCCACACCCGACAATTCCTCTTCCAGATTGAACGGAGGGGCGTCTCGAATGCCGGCGATCCGGGCAATCCCGTGTTCGTCCACCACGCACTCCAGGCTGTTGGCTAAACGAAAACTTACGCGGGTCTGCTGGCGAATAGCCATCTTGCGGACGTCAGTGAGCTTCATTGTTGTGCGTTGTACCTAAATCGTTAGAGATGGATTGAGAATCCGGCCGAGACTTCCATGAGTCGCAGTTGGCCGGATTGGCCGGGAAAGTCGAACGGCTTACCTTGCAAATACTGCCGGACGTCCAGGCGGATAAGGTATTTCGGCGAGACTCGCACTTTGATACCGCCACCATAGTTTACGCCGATTTTGTTGGAGCCGCCGCCTTGGCTCACCGATTGGCCTGGAAAAATGAAGTTGCTGAAATGCACGCCGCCGGCGGCGAACGGGCGGACCCGTGAGCCTTCCGGCGTCGCGTAGGCCAGGAAATTGTAGAAGCCCTGGTGGATGGCCGTGCCAAATTGCTCGCCTTGGAGGGTGAACGCGGTGCGGTTATAGCCGTAGCCGATTTCGTTTCCGAAAAAGGCCCAGTTGTTGATCGTCATTCGGACGCCAAAGCGCCAACCGTCTTTCAGCACGATGCGGTCAGGCGCTCCCACGGTCAACGTGCCGATATCCTTGCCTTCAATCCGGCTGACTCCGCCATGCACACCGGCTTCAAAGGACTGCGCCTGCGCCATGGTTGCCATCAAGGCAAGGCCCGATAGCAAGGGTCTCATCTACACCACTATGACATGCACTTCACCGGGGCTGCTCAATATCGGCCGTGCGGTTGGGGCCGGTGAGGCCATCGCGCGCCTCTCGGCCACCGTTTCAGAAAACTACGTTCTCAGCTGATCGATACCATCCAAGCTTGCATCAAGATGACCCAGCGCATCCCGCGTACAGACCTGCAGAACACAGTTGTGGAGGCGCTAGTGCTCTGACCGTGTGATTCGTTGGCAATGCAGTGCTGGCTTCAGCCTGCGCGGGGCTTCAGCCCCGCCTCTGCAAGCGCAACGGATTAAGCGGTCGGAGAACTAGTACTACTGTGTCATAAAGCTGCAGGGCTACTCAACGAGTCCAAGCACGCGCCGTACAATGCCGTGGCGCAGTACCGGGACGTTGAAGTTGACGAGAAGTCCGATCTTCCAACCACCCAATCGTAGGTAGTCAGAAGTTGGGCTTCATGGACAGGCGCCAGACGCTCCACTGCTTTTACCTCCACCCAACGGTGTCCGCCGCAAGTTCCGCAGGTGGAGTTCGTGACAGAGACACTGGACATAGGCGGACTCCAACAAGCCCGGCCCAAGGGCTCGATGGACCTCAATTGCGGCTGCGATCACACCATCCGTAATCTCGTTAACCTGCATCTTTTGAATCTACGCCATCCTAGCCCTAGCGGGTTTCTCCGCGTCTCTGTGCCTCTGCGGTTAAAGC
>JAYTKJ010000424.1:0-12973 GCA_043730365.1 Acidobacteriota bacterium
TTGAAAATCTGCTGATCGAGCTGATCTTTGATTATCCACTGGAACGGGCCCAGGCCAAAATGGGGCGTGACGTTTTCTGCCCGGATGCGTCAAAGTAGAGAGAAGTGATGGTCTAATGTGGAGCAGCGAACAGACGATGCCCGCGGGAGTTCTGAAGAGGGACTCCGTGCAGGATGAGGCCGGACTGATCCGGGCCGCGCAGACGGGGGACCAAGCCGCGTTTGAACGGCTGGTGCATTCTTACGACCAGAACGTACTGCGCCTGGCCTACAATCTCCTGCGCTCGCAGGAGGATGCGCGCGACATCTACCAGGAAGCTTTTCTGCGCGTGCATCGCAACCTCCACAGCTTCCGTTTCGACTGTAGCTTCCACACTTGGCTCTACCGTATCGTCACCAACCTTTGCCTGGATCATTTGCGCAAGCGCAAGGTGCGGCGCGAAGAGCCTACGGTGGTGGAGACCGAAGGCGGCCTCAAAGACCGGGTGAGCGAGTTTCCCGAAACGCGCGCCGGCGCCGACCCCCAGCGGCATCTGCTCAGCCGTCAATTGCAGGACCGCATCGGCACGGTGTTGAGCGGATTGACGCCGCGCGAACGGACCGTGTTCGAGTTGCGGCATCAGCAGGGGATGCGCCTGCGGGCGATCGGCGAGGTGCTCGGGACCACCGAAGAGGCCGCGAAGAATTGTCTGTTTCGGGCGACCCAGAAGATGCGGGCGGCGTTGGGGGATTTCGTATGAGCTGCCAACGCTTCGAAGAGCAGTTGCCGCTTTATCTCTACGGCGAACTGACGCCGGCCGAAGAAGAATTGTTCGAAGCCCATGGCGCCGCTTGCGCCGCCTGCGGCCAGGCACTCGAGCGCGAGCGCGCTTTGCACGCGGCGATGCATGACTCGGAAGCTGAAGTGCCGGAGTTACTGTTGTCCTCATGCCGGCGGGACTTGGCATCGGCGCTGCAGTCTACCGCGGGTCCAGAGGCACGGCTTGGTTGGTACGTCCGCTGGCGGAATTGGATCGGGGTGGCCGGTTGGAAGCCGGTGGCGGCGTTGGCGCTGGTGGCCTGTGGTTTTCTGGCTGGCCGGGCAGGGCAGCGTCCGGTCGACAAAAATTTCCCCGCTGAGAGTTTGGTGACGCGGATCCGCGACGTCAATCCGGACGGCGAAGGCCGCGTAAGGCTGGTGCTCGAAGAGACCAGGCAGCGAACGCTGGGCGGTTCACTTGACGAGGAACCGATTCGGCAATTGCTCCTGGCGGCGACGCAGGATCCGGCCGACGCGGGCATCCGTTTTGAATCCGTGGATCTGCTGCGGCGGCAATCTTCGGCTTTGGATGTGCGGCAGGCGCTGATGGCCGCGTTGGAACGGGACCCCAATCCAGGGGTGCGGCTCAAGGCACTGGAAGGGCTTCGGCCGCTGGCCGGCGATCCGCTCGTGCGGCAACTCTTCGCCAGGACGGTGGAGCGTGACGACAATCCAGGGGTGCGAACCCAGGCGGTAGACCTGCTGATTCAACACGGCCAGAAGGACGTGGTTGAGGTCCTGCAGCGTCTGCTGCTGCGCGAAGATAACAGCTACATTCGGTCCCGGTCGCAGCGGGCCCTTGAATCGATCAACGCTTCGGTGGAAACTTTCTAAAAGAGAGCGTTGACTGCGGCAATGCAAAAATTTTGGATTCTCCTCCTGCCAGTCGTGTGGTTGTCAGCCGATCCGGGCGAACAACCGGTTCCGCTTGAGCGGGACGGCGAGTTCTGGGTTGAGCGATCCGGAGGGACCATCGGCGGCGGAGAAGCGCCACCGTTCCTGCGCATCGAAACTCGTGGCGACGTCATCTTTCAAGGCGATGGCGGCAGCAGTCTAGGCTACCAGGTGGTGCGGCGGGTGCAGGCCCGTTCGGAAGCCGAGGCTCGGCGATTGTTCATGACGATGGGCGGCGGCCCCATCAAACCCGTTCGTATCGGCGATCAGCTTGAGCTGGCAATCCACGCCACCGGCCGCGTGGTGGCCGACGTGCGCGTGCAACCACCGCGGCTACTGCGCCAGGTGGTGATTGAGACCGGCGTGGGCGAGGTAGAAGTTCGGGACGTGCGCGCGCCGGTCAACGTCACCAGCGGCGCCGGGTCTGTGCTGTGCGATCGCATTACCGGCGCGGTGCTGGTACGAACCGGCGGCGGCGATCTGGTGATGGGCAATATCAACGGATCCGTGCGAGCCCGCACGGGCGGGGGAATGGTGCGCTTGCGGCAGTCCAGCGGAGAGGCTTCGCTCGAGACCGGCGGTGGTGAGATTTTCGTCGATGAGGTGGCCGGGCCGCTCTATGCGTTTACCGGAGCAGGCAACATTGAAGTGGGCCGGGCCGGCGGGCGGGTGGAGGCGCACACTCGCGGCGGGTTGATCCGGGTGCGCGAGGCCGCCGGCGAGGTGGTGGCCCAGTCAGCGGGCGGTGGCGTTTTCGTAGGATCGGCGCGGGGAGTGCGGTGTGAATCGGCTGCCGGCGCGGTCAAACTGGCCGGGGTGAGCGGGCAGGTGCGGGTGACGACGAGCGTGGGCAGTATTTTCGCTGAGCTGCAGCTTGCCAAGCCTTGGCTGAATTCGCTCTTGAGTGCAGCGCGCGGCGATATCACAGTGTGGATTCCGGCGAGCTCAGCATTGACGGTTGCCGCGATGGCCGATTCGCCCCGTGGCCGCATCGTGTCTGACTTTGCCGAGCTCCCGGTCACCCAGGTAGCCGTGGGCGGCGAGTTGCGATGCGCGGCGCGCGGGTCTCTCAACGGGGGTGGGCCAGTGCTCAGTCTCACCGCCGGCGATGGCGTGGTGTACTTGAGGAAACGATAGCGGGGAAAGTGACCTTGGCGGTGCTGGTCCGTCTATGACGGCAGGAGTGAATGCAATGTTTAGATCGATGACAGGAGCGGCAACCACCACGGCGATAGCGATGATGTCGGTCTGGCCGGCGCCGGCACAGACCCCGCCAACTCCCCCTGCGGCCTCGGCGGAATGGCAGTCCTATGGGGAGGCCGTTCGGGATTGGAGCGAGCAAATACGCCAGTTCCGCTGGGCCTTCCAGCAGCGCCCGGTTCCGGCAGTTCCGCCTGTTCCCCCTGCCCCCCCTGCGATGCTGGCGATGGGTATCAACCGGAGTTTCCTGGGAGTCCACGTTGTGGAAATGGATGCGGCACGCGCAGCCGAGTTAAAGCTCAAGGACGAGATGGGTGTCGAGATCACGGGGATTGAGGCGGATAGTCCGGCCGAGAAGGCGGGTTTGAAACGAGGCGATGTGGTGATCGAGTACCAGGGCCAGCGCGTCGAAGGGACCGAGCAATTCATCCGGCTCGTTCGCGAGACTCCCGCCGGGCGCCAGGTGAAGCTATTGGTCCACCGGCAGGGCGCTGCCGCTCAGGCGGTGACGGCCACTGTCGCCGCTCGCAAGCCGAAGATCGTGGCCGAGTCCGGTCCGCGCGTCGAGTTTTGGATGCCTGACCTGCCACGCGCCTACATGGGGATGCGGAGTCCGCGTTTCGGTGTCGAGGCCGAGGGTCTGGAAGGGCAACTAGCTGAGTATTTTGGTGTGAAGGAAGGCGTGCTGGTGAGGAGCGTCGCCAAGGGATCAGCGGCTGAGAAAAGCGGATTCAAGGCGGGGGATGTGATCACAAAAGTGGATCAGAAGCCCCTTGACTCTCCCCGCGATTTGTCGGAGGCTCTGCGGTCTTCCCGCGACAAGAAATCGGTGGCCGTCACCATCGTCAGGGAAAAGCGGGAGACGACATTGACTGCCAATGTTGAGGAGGACCGTGCCGAGCGTCAGGCGCCGGCGCGGACCGTGGTTCGGCGCGAAGAATTCCGGTTCTAAGCGGTGCGCGCTCGGCCCAACACGCCTTCGAGGCTCGAGGCGGTAAGAATCTTTTTCGCCCAACGTTCCAGTTGCGCCGGGTTCGCTTTGGTCAGCCGCGTGTCCGCCCATTTGGGCAGGGCTCCAAACTTCGTTTCCAACTGATCGTGGAGAATAATCGTCATCCCCTCGGCCTTGCCCTCGGCTCTACCCTTGGCTTCGCCCTCCGCGAGGAATTCGCGCTGCCAACGCATGAGAACCTTGTTCTTGGTGATGTCAATTACCACGCCTTGATGCCTCAGTTCCCATTCTAGCTTGTCCTCAAGACCTCGTAAACCCGCCAGGATCAGAATCTGCGCAAGTATCCGGCTCCTGTTCCGCCCCTTGAGTCGAGCGGCCCGCTTGATGATTTCCGGCAGCCGCACATCACCCCCGCCCGCTAGCACCGCCAGAGCCAGATCGGCCCGCCTGCCCGTCGCAGCCAACACTCCGGCATCGAACTGCCGAACATCGAGCAGCCGATAGATCAGCAGATTTCCATCCGCCGCCACGCGGTCCGGCATCGCCATCGGAGCCCCGCCAACATAGAGTAGGACCTGCTTGACCGGCAACCCATGTTGCTCTTTCAGCAGCAAATAGTAGTGTCCCATCCGGAAGGCAATCTTGCGGTCATTAGTACTCTGAATCTCGATGTGAAGGATCGTGTCATCCTCCATCAGAATCGCCAGATCGACCCGCCGCTCCTGAACCTTCGGCAGCTCAACATTGAGAAACTGCCGCACCTTCACGCCACCGCTGAGATCTTTGAGTAAAGTGGGGCGATCGTTCTGAAAGAGATCCTTCAGCGTGCCATCGAAATCAAACCGTTCTTTCAGGCTCGCACCACTCTCACGCGCAAAAAACCTTCCGTCTTGGTGGGCACCACGAGGCGCGTCGCCATACGCGCGATCACCGCAGCCGGTACCACGCGCTCACGCTGCAAGTTGCGCGCCTGGCACACCGCCAGTGGAGTGTCGAAATAGACGGCCTCGACGCGGCAGTCAGGAAGACGGAGATACGGCCGGCGCTCCCACGGCGTGAGATGCGTGGCATCGACGCATGTAACCGGCCGGTTGAGCGCGAGCCGCTGTTTCAGCAGATACCGCACCGTGGCGAACACACGTGCGTGAATGGTTTGGTCCGTAGCGTCGTCAGCCAGCGTGACGCGAATGGCGTCCGTTGAAAGCGTGGGCAGGCCTTGCTGGGCGGCCCAGGTCGATTTGCCGGAACCCGGCAACCCCACCAGCAAGACAACTCGCGGCGGCGGCGGCGAACTAGACAACGTAACGCCCGGTCTCGAGCAACCGGATCGCGATCTTCCGCCGCAGGGCGATCGCATTCACCGGCTCATACTTGCAGAAGCGCTTGAGGATCGCCAGATTCATGCGCAGCGAGTCGCCCTCACCGCACGCCGACAGGATCAGCCGGCCAAAGGACTCGATCGTCTCCATCGCCTCGCGCGTAAATACGGCGGTCATTTCGGCGGCCGCCTCGCCCTTGCCGGTAGCGGCCATCTTCTGCGCCCGCAGAACTACGGACTCCATCGCAAACGTGTTGATGGAGATGTCGGTGAGGGCAGCCAGAATCTCCTGTTGCTCGTCAATCTCAGCGAGGAAGCGTTGGTAGGCCACGCCCAGGCAGAACAGCGCTACCTTCTTGGCGTTCGCCACCAGCGCGCGCTCGGCGCCGAAAGGCTCCGCCGCCCCCACCGCCGAACCCAACGCCGGTCCACTCAACAACTCAGCCTGCAAAGCCTGCACGGCCGGCACCATTGCCAGCCGTCCGCGCATGGCGCGCTTGAGCAGCATGCCAGTCGCCAGAATCCGGTTGATCTCGTTGGTGCCCTCGAAGATGCGGTTGATGCGGGAATCGCGATAGGCCCGCTCCACCGCGTAGTCCTGATGGTAGCCATAGCCGCCATGAATCTGGACGCCTTCATCGCTCACGTAGTCCAACACTTCGCTGGCGAATACTTTTACGTAGGAGCACTCGGCCGCAAACTCCTCGATCGCCTTCATCATCGTTTCGGCGGCGTTTGGCATGTCCCAGTGGAAGTCTTGCAGGTGCGACTCGATCAGACCAGTTACCCGATAGCTCATGGTCTCTGACGCGAACGTGCGAATGGCCATTTCGGCGAGCTTGTGCTGAATCATGCCGAAATCGGCGATGGTTTTGCCGAACGCCTTCCGCTCCTTGGCGTACTTCAGGCAGATTTGCAACAGACTCTTGCAACCGCCCAAAGTGCCCGGCCCGAGCTTCAGCCGCCCCAGATTCAGAATGTTGAAGGCAATGATGTGCCCGCGACCCACCTCGCCCAACAGATTCTCTACGGGTACTTTGACGTTGTCCAGATAGACAGCGGTCGTAGAACTACCCTTGATCCCCATCTTCTTTTCTTCGGCGCCCGAGCTCACGCCGGCAAACGCCCGCTCCACCAGGAAAGCCGAAAAATGCTCACCGTTCACCTTCGCAAAGACGGTGAACAAATCGGCCCCGCCCCCATTGGTGATCCACATCTTCTGTCCGTTGAGCACGTAGTGCGTCCCGTCAGCACTAAGGTCTGCCCGCGTCTTGGCAGCCAGGGCGTCTGAGCCCGCATGCGGTTCAGACAAGCAATAGGCGCCAACCAACTCGGCCGAGGCAAGGCGTGGCAGATACTTCGCCTTCTGCGCTTCGGTCCCAAACAGGAGCAAGGGTAGCGTGCCGATGCCGCTATGGCCGCCGTGCCAGCCCGAGTAAGAACCGTCTTTCGCCAGGTTCTCGGCCACCACCATGGCGGACATCAGGTCCATCTCCATGCCGCCGAAGCGCTCGGGCACGATCACAGCCGTCAGCCCAAGCTCGGCCGATTTGCGCAGCACCTTGATCGCGACGCCAGGTTCGTGGTGCTGAATGGCTTCCAGGTTGGGCGCAACTTCGTTGGCGAAAAAATCCGCCGTAGTTTTGGCGATGGCCCGATGCTCAGGCGTGAAATCTTCGGGCGTGAATATCTCCGCCGTCGTCGTTTCGCCAATCAGGAATCCCCCACCGATCGTCTTGGGCGCTGCCGGGGCAGTTGTGGCCATGTTGGTTCCTTCTCCTACTATGAGAGTCTTTCCAGAATTCCTGCGGCGCCCTGTCCGCCGCCAATACACATCGTTACCATGCCATAGCGGCTGCCGCGGCGTTGCATCTCGCGCAAAATCGAAGCGGTGAGTTTAGCTCCCGTACAGCCGAGCGGATGCCCCAGCGCCAGCGCGCCACCGTTGACGTTGACGCGGTCCTCTTCAATCCCTGCCTGTTTGATCACCGCCAGCGCCTGCACGGCGAAAGCTTCGTTCAACTCAAAGACGTCGATATCGCTGAGCTTCAATCCGGCCAAGGCCAGCGCCTTGGGAATCGCCACCACCGGACCGATACCCATGATCTCCGGCGGCACCCCACCGACGGCGAAACTGACAAAGCGCGCCATCGGTTTCAAACCCAATTTCTTTGCCTTGCGATCGGACATCACCAGGGCCATCGCCGCGCCATCGCTCATCTGTGACGAGTTGCCCGCCGTGACCGTTCCGGCCGCATGAAACACCGGCTTCAACTTGGCCAAGCCCGCAGGGGAAGTGTCGGCGCGAGGCCCCTCGTCGCGATTGAACGTGAAGGGCGTGCTGGCCGCCTTGCCATTGCCCTGCACGGAAATCGTTTCCAGATTGAGCGGCACAATCTCGGCGGTGAACTTTTCCGCGCTTTGAGCTTGCAGCGCGTTCTGATGACTCCGGAACGCAAACCGGTCCTGCTCCTCGCGGCCGATACCGTATTTCTTGGCGAGATTTTCAGCGGTGAGACCCATGTTTATGTAGATCTCCGGGCGATGGTCCACCATCCACGGATTCGGCGCAACCTTGCCGCCCGCCATGGGAATCATGCTCATGGACTCGGCGCCGCCAGCCAGAATCATCTCGGCGCTGCCGGCGCGAATCCGGTCCGCCGCCATCGCAATCGATTGCAGCCCGGATGAACAGAAGCGGTTGATCGTGACGGCCGGCACGATGTCAGGCAAGCCCGCCCGTAGCGCCGCCACGCGCGCCATATTCATACCCTGTTCGCCCTCCGGCATGGCACAGCCCAGAATGACGTCGTCGATTTCATCCTTCGGAACTTGCGGGTACCTCTCCAGCAGCGCCTGGATCACCGCCGCGGCCATGTCGTCCGGACGGGTATTGCGTAACGTTCCGCGGGGCGCCTTCCCGATCGCGGTGCGGAGGCAGTCGACAATGACAGCTTCGGCCATATGATTCGTTTTCCTCCCTGATGACTAGTTTCGCAAGGGCTTGCCGGTTTTGAGCATGTGCTGCATGCGAGCTTGCGTGCGCGGATCTCCACACAGACTCAAGAAGGCTTCGCGTTCGAGATCCAGCAGATACTGCTCACTCACTTTTTGCTCGCCCGTCAATCGCCCGCCGCTCAACACATGCGCCAGCTTCTCGGCAATTACTTTGTCGTAGCCGGTGATGAAGCCGCCCTGATGTCCCATCCAAGCGCCCATTTTCATCAGCGCGAATCCTGTCGCGCCACTGACCGGAATGTCCTGCCGGGGCGTCGGCGCGACGTAACTGGGAGCCAGCGAGAGGGCGACGGCCTTCGCATCGGCTACCAGCCGCTCCTGATTCATGCTGATCCCATCGGCCGGCGCAAGCAAGCCCATGGCCCGCGCGTCTTCGGCACTGGCCGATACTTTCGCATAGCCGATCTGCTCAAAGCATCGCTTCGGATCGCCCCATCGCAGCACCAGTTCCTTGCAACCGCCACCGCCCGGAATTACACCGACGCCCACTTCCACGAGACCCATATACAACTCGGCCGAGGCTTGCACCCGTGCCGCATGCAGCGCCATCTCACAGCCGCCGCCCAAGGTGCGCGCAAACGGCGCCACCACTACTGGTTTGGGAGAACACTTGATGGCCATGTTGGCTTGTTGAAACCGGTGGATACCCAGATTCAACTCGTCCCACTCACCTTCCTGCGCGGCCAGCACCACCATCATCAGGTTGGCGCCGGCGCTGAAGTCCGCGCCTTGGTTGGCCACTACCATGGCCTGCCAGTTGCGAGTGGTCTCTTCCAAACCCGCGTAGATCATCGAGAAGATGTCTTCGCCCAGCGTGTTCATCTTGGTGTGAAATTCCAGGCACAGGACGCCGTCGCCGAGATCCACCAGAGATGCTCCCGCGTTCCTCTTCACAATTCCGCCAGCACGTTTGCGATCAGCCAGCACCGCGATGCCGGGCCGGGCCTCAATCTCCGCATACTGCTGGCGGCCCAGATCAAAGTACTCCGTCCCAGGATTGCCGGGACGGTCCGCCGGTTGATAGAAAGAGCGCTGCCCGGAACTCAGCATCCAATTGACGGCAGCGGGCAGCGTGCGCCCCTCTTTTTCCATCCGCCGACAGGTCGCTTCAAAACCAAGGGCATCCCACAATTCAAACGGCCCGTAGGTATGCGCATAACCCCAGCGCATCGCGCGGTCAATCTCAACCACGCGGTCGGAAATCTCCGGGATTCGCTCGGCCGAGTAGATAAACAGATCGCTAAACAGGCTCCACAAGAACTTCCCGGCACGGTCATTGGCTTGCACCAGCGCGCGGATCCGATCGGGCAAATGCTCGATGTTGCGCGCCTGTTCCACCGAAGGAAACGAGGCGCGCTTGGACGGCCGATACTCGAACGTTTCCAGGTCGAGCACCTCGATGGTTCGTTCTGCGCCCTTGCCCACACGCCGATAGAACCCCTGGCCGGACTTCTCGCCTAGCCACCCTCGCTTGATCAGGTCCTCAATTTGCGGAGACGGGAGAAACCGGTCGCGCCAAGCATCGTCTGGCACCAGCTCATAGAGGTTCCTGCCAACGTAGGCCCAGATATCGATGCCCACCAGATCCAGCAGCCGGAAGCTGGCCGTGTTCGGCAACCCGATGAGTGAGCCGGTAAGCGCATCTACTTCTTCCACCGAATAGCTGTCTTCCGCCGCCAGCTTGGCCACAGTCCCGCCAAAGAAAGAGCCAATCCGATTGGCGATGAAATTGGGCGTGTCCTTGCAGAGCACGACGCCCTTGCCTAGCCGAACGTCACCGAAGTGCGCGACGAACCTCACCAGCTCAGGGTCGGTGTGGGGAGTCGGTATGATCTCGAGCAAGTGAAGATAGCGTGGGGGGTTGAAGAAATGGGTGCCCAGAAATTGCCGGCGAAATCCGTCAGAGAAACCGTCGGTGATGTGAGCCAACGGAATCCCGCTGGTGTTAGTGGATAGGATCGCTCCAGGTCGCCAGACCGCATCGACTCGCTCCCAAAGCGAGCGCTTGACGTCCAGTTTCTCAGTCACCGCCTCGATAATCCAGTCGCACTCGGCCAACTGCCCCAGATTGTCCTCGAAATTCCCCGTTTGGACGCGAGCCGCGCCCGCCTCGGTGAAGAAGCCACCCGGTTTCTGCTTGAGAGCGCTGTCCAACCCTTTGCGGGCCGCGGCGTTGCGGTCTTTCTCGTTCGGCAGAACGATATCAAGCAAGAGGGCTGGTACCCCGGCATTGGCGAAATGTGCGGCAATACGGGCACCCATGGTGCCCGCGCCAAGAACCGCGACGCGCTGAATGGATCTCATCTAAAGAAACGTATCCCTAACGGAGTGTAGCTGATCCGACCTCCCCGATGGGGCCGCGCTGTCTCGTTATGATGAGGATTGAGCTTGAAGACGCCTCCGCCGATTGCCCCACCGCGTCGCCGCGTTCCATCGTGGTTGGTTCCTTTGATCGGCTACGCGATATCGATTGGCAGCCTGGCATGGGTCTATCTGGGCTTTGATTGGCGGCGCGAATTGCCGCGCCTACTCGCCATCGAATGGAGTTGGGTGGTCCTGGCCGTGCTCTTCGATTGGGTGGTCTATTTTTGTCAAGGTTTTCGCTGGACCGCGCTGCTCAGCCCCTTGGGGGATTTTTCGGTTTGGAAATCGACGCAGGCCATCTACATAGGGCTTTTCGCCAATGAGGTTCTGCCGCTGCGCAGTGGCGAAGTCATTCGCTGCTATCTGCAGCGGCGTTGGACCGGTTTGCCGCTTTCGGTTGTCATCTCCTCGGTTCTCTTCGAGCGCCTGTGGGATGGTGTGTGGCTGATCGCTGCTTTCACGCTGGTGAGTACCCAGGTCCACCTGCCGGGATTTCTCACCGTAATGAGCCGAGGTCTACTCTTCATTCTGGCGGCGATTGGTGGTTTGATGGCGCTCACCATTCTCTATAAAGAGCGCGCTCAGAACGCGGCCAACCGCAGCCGCTGGTCAAGGATGCTGCGCCCGTTGGTTGAGGGCGTCCACTCCATGTGCAAGGCCCGTTCGTTCTGGTGGGCTGGTTTCCTGAGCTTCTGGTATCTGGCACTGCAAATCGTTCCGCTCTATGCCTTGCTGCGCGGCTACCGGATGGACTTGTCCATCTTGGGTACGCTGGTGCTGCTAGTGATCCTGCGGCTTGGCACTGTAATTCCCCAAGCGCCGGGGAATGTCGGATCTTTCCAGGCCCTCATCGTCGCCGGCCTCGGTATCTTCGGGTACTCGCGAGCCGATTCCACCGGCTTTGCCACGTTGTCGTTCTTTGTCGTCACCGTACCGCTGTGGCTCGGGGGCTTTGTGGCGCTGATGCTTACGCGCATGCGTTTGGGCGATATTCACCGCGAAGCTCACGAGAGCCTCGATGCTGATTAGCTGTTCGCGATATCCTGTGAGTCCATGAGACTCGCAGCTCTTCTTATCCTCGCCACCACCCTCACCCAGGCGCAGGATCGCAAACTCCGCATCATCGCCATCGGCGCGCATCCGGACGATTGCGATATCAAATTCGCCGGCACGGCCTTTAAGATGGCGCAGGCCGGACACGCCGTCAAGTTTCTTTCGGTGACCAATGGCGATGCCGGCCATCACGAGATGGGCGGCGGCATGCTGGCCAAGCGGCGTTACCTTGAGACGCAAGAATCGGCACGCCGCGCGGGTATCGGTGAGTACGAAGTGCTGGACAATCACGATGGCGAACTCACGCCCACCGTAGAAGTGCGCCGTCAGATTATTCGCTCAATCCGGCGGTGGAAAGCCGATATCGTGATTGCACCGCGGCCAAACGACTATCATCCCGATCATCGCTACACCGGCGTGTTGGTACAAGATGCGGCCTACATGGTCGTCGTGCCCAACGTCACCCCCGATGTTCCGCCGCTGGAAAACAACCCGGTGTTCCTTTACTACCAGGATAATTTTCAGAAGCCCGCGCCATTCCGCCCCGATATCGTGGTGGCGCTCGACGATGTCTGGGACCGCAAGGTAAACGCGCTTGACGCGCACGTCTCCCAGTTCTATGAGTGGCTCCCCTGGGTTGATCACCGTCTCAACGAAGTACCCAAAGATCCGGCCGAACGAAAGCGTTGGCTCTCCGGCATGCGCGTTCAGAAACTGAGTGACGCCGCCCGTGCCACTCTGGTGCGCCGCTATGGGGCTCAGAGGGCTGCCGATGTGAAGTACACCGAGTCCTTTGAGCTTTGTGAATATGGCCGTCAGCCCTCGATCGAGGAGTTGGACAAAATCTTCCCGCGATGAAACGCTTTCTTGCCATGCTGATGCTGGCGGCCTCGGTTCGCGCGGTCGACCTTACGCAAGCGACAGTGGTCGCACCGGCGGCCTTCTCCGCCCGCGAGAAAAAAGCCGTCGCCATGCTGGTTGAGGAAGTGGAGAAGCGCAGCCAATTACGCTGGCCGGTGGCGGCTCAGCGTCAAGCCGGCGCTGCCGCTATTCTGGTTAACAACCAAGGCCGGGGCGCGGCGGAAGGCTACACCATCGCTGTGGAAAACGGCGCCGTGCGCGTGGATGGGAACGACGCGCGCGGCGTGCTGTTCGGCATCGGCCACCTGTTGCGGACCTTGCATCTTGAGCGCGGCCGGGCCACGCTCCCCGATAGCTTTGCCGTCACCACTGCCCCGCAACTGGCACTGCGTGGCCATCAACTCGGGTACCGCCCCAAGACCAATTCCTATGACGGTTGGGACTTGCGCCAGTGGGAACAATATATTCGCGAACTGGCCATCTTCGGTACTAATGCGATCGAGCTGATTCCGCCC
>JAYTKJ010000425.1:0-6440 GCA_043730365.1 Acidobacteriota bacterium
GCGCTTTGTCACCGTGTCGCGGCCCGAGCAGATGCCCGGCATGCGCATGGCGCCCTGGTACAAGTGGCCCTACTACGAAGCCCTGCGGATCGATGAGGCGATGAACCCGCTGGCGATGTTCGTCACCGGTATCTACGGCAAGCCGCTCCCGGCCCAAAACGGCGCGCCGTTTCGCGTGATCGTGCCCTGGAAATACGGTTACAAGAACCCCAAATCGATTGTGAAAATCGAGTTCACCGCCAAGCAGCCCAAGACGTTCTGGAATGACTTTGCGGCGGCCGAATACGGCTTCTACTCCAACGTCAATCCTGACAAGCCTCACCCGCGCTGGTCGCAGGCGATGGAGCAGCTTATCCCCAACGGCGAGACCCGCAAAACGCAGCTCTACAACGGCTATGGCCAGTGGGCGGCTTCGCTCTATAAGGGCAACGAGTATTAGCGACGTGTTACCGAGCCCCGACCGTCAGGGAGGGGTATAACTATCTGAAGTGCTCGAGAGCGGCGCGCCGCAGCATGGCCGGCGGGAGCAATCCCTGATCGAGGATGAAATCGTGGAAGGCCAGAGCGCTGAATTTCGTCCCCAGCCTTTGCTCGATTTCCCTGCGTAGTTCCACCAGCTTCACGTAGCCATAGAAGTACGAGGTGGCCTGCCCCGGCATCCTGAACGTGTAGCGATCTGTCTCCTGCTTGGCCATCGCCTCGGACGCCACCACGTCTTCCATCAACACTCGCTTGGCCTCTTCCACCGTTACTCTGCCCATCTGTAATTCGGGATCGAGAAACGCGCGAGCCGCGCGCAGCAGCCGGAAATCAAGCGACGCCAATTGTCCTTCGAGCGGCATATGGGGCAGCATGATGAACTCCGAGTACAGGCCCCAACCCTCGACGTTGGTGGAATTAAACGCAAAGATGGCGCGCGCGTTCGACACGCCCTTCTCCACCATCTTGGCAAACTGCATTTCGTGGCCCGGCCGCAACTCGTGCGCGGCTAAAGACCATGAGGCGGCGCGGAAAGTAAAGTCGTCATACTGGAGCGCCTTGCCCGCTGTGGCCGGATTGTTGAGCGGCAGCACGAACTCGCCCATCTCGCCTTTGTTGCCCAGCAGCCGCGGGGGCCGCATGTTGGGCGCCGGTGAGGCGGCCGACTCAGCCGCCGAAGCAATGCGGATGCGAGCTTCGCGGGCAGGCAGCGTCACCAGCTTCTCGCGCCGCACAATCCCTTCCACCTCTTTGAGCCGGTCCCGATAGTGCGGCAGAATCGCATCGCCCACGATCTGGTCTTTCTTAAGCTCGGCAATCACTTGGCGGTAGCCGGTCACATTCCAGCCACGCTCCCTGGCCAGCCGCGCCGCCACCGTCTCCATCTCCGCCTGCAACTCGACGAACATCTTCCGCGCCATCGCCGCCAATTGGGCCGGCGGAATATCGACGCCGAAACTCTCAAGGGCAGCCGCATAGAGCTCCGGCGGCAAGCGAAAATCGGTGGTCGCACGCGGCAGCACATCGGCCTTGACGAATTCGTTGTAGGTGGATACCTGGCCCTTCAGCGTTTCCAGCGCGTCCTTGTAACCCTCAATCTTGTACTTCTCGAAAAGCTGCCCGAGCCCATCCATGAAGAAGTTGGACTGGGCCAGGTTCTGCTCGACGTCGGTCCGAAACGGAGGCCGTAGCGATTTGTCGGCTAGCCCCTGGCGAGTTCGCTCGACCGCGACGATGGCAATCGGCCGGTAGCCATTCTCCATGCCCGCGTAGCGCTTCAGGCGAACCAGCGCCGCTTTCCGGCGCTCGGGCGTCACCTGATCGTCAAGTAGTGCGCGCAGCCCGCCGAAGACCAACCGCGATACCGCGAAATACGGCAGGCGCAGTTTCTGAGCCAAGTCGCCATCGCGCACACCGCGCCGCGTGTCGTCGATCATGATGTCGAGATCTTGCACCACCAGCGCGTTACGTTCGGCCTTCCGAAGGCGTCCCAGCTCGGCCAGCGCCGTCAAACTGGCTGCCCGGCCTCGCAGGCGCTGGGCCGCGGAAATATCGCTCACCTGCTCGTCCAGCCCGTCTATGCCTGTCGCGCTCGCGCTCTCCGGCGAAAACTTCGCCATCAAATCCAGTAGCACCTTGGCATGCCGGTCGCTCGTCTCAACCCACGCGCGCGGATCGGGCAGTTCACGAATCAGTAGATCCTTGAACCGCATCTCAAACGCCGGCCCGGCGTGGAGTTGCAGAGCGATAAATCCGCCGGTCTCGATGCCCGGCTCCGTCTCGGTATAGTCCACCGTGACGCGCCCGTTCAGCGTAATGAGAATCCGCGGGCCGCTCGCTTCGACGATGTACTCGTTCCACCCCGCCGTGTCCAGTCCAGCCAGCGACTCCGGCGAAGCCTGCACCAGCACCTTCTTCCGCCGCGACTCGTCATAGAGACAGCCCCAATAGTTCTGCCCCATATCGGCCTGATACCCAATCACCTCATGCGAATCCGGCATTGGCTTGCTGCGGAACTGCACCCCGGAATTGGCCTTGCCTGAAGCGTCGGTCATCTTGAACTTCACCTTCAGAATGAAGTGCGAATAGTTCTTCTTCGTCCGCAGGAAATCGTTGTATTTCAAGGCCGGAGACCGCCCCACGATCTCGCCCTTCTCCACGCTCCACAACCCGGGCGTGTCCACCACGAAGTCATCGAGATTCCTGCCGTTGAAGAGCGGCCTGAAGCCCGCCTGCTGCGAGAAAGCCGCGCCCGCCAGCGCCGCCGCGAGGAGCAATGTCCGCATTAAGTGAGTGTGACTCCAATTCGATTGATTCCATCAAAAGCCGCCACTTTGTAGCACTCGGCCAAGGTTGGGTAGTTGAACACGGTCTTCACGAAATAGTCGATTTTGCCGCCGTAGGTGAGCACGGCTTGGCCGATGTGGATCAACTCGCTGGCGCCCTCGCCGATGATATGCACGCCCAGCAGGTCCCGAGTCTTGGCGTGGAAGATCAGCTTGAGCAGGCCCGTCTGATCGCCGATAATCTGGCCGCGCGCGATCTCTTTATAACGCGCCTTGCCGATCTCATACGGCACGCCGGCTTTGGTGAGATCTTCTTCGGTCTTGCCCACCATCGAGATCTCCGGAATCGTGTAGATGCCGTAGGGAAACAGCTCCGGTACGCTCTTGGACTCCACGCCAAAAGCATGGCAAGCGGCCAAGCGGCCTTGTTCCATCGACGTCGAAGCGAGACTGGGAAAGCCGATCACGTCCCCCACCGCATAGACGTTTGGTGTGGCGGTTTGGTAGTGTTCGTTGACTTTGATTCGGCCGCGGTCGTCGGCGGTTAAGCCCGCTTTGTCGAGCGCCAGTCCAAACGTCGCGCCGGTCCGGCCGATCGAGTAGAGAGCTTTGTCGGCCACCACTTCTTTGCCGCTGGCCAGCTTGATCCGCACAAAATCGCCGTGCTCGTCTTTGAATTGCTCCACCCCAGCCACTTCTTCGCCAAGCCGCAGCGTCGCGCGGTTCTCACGCAAGTGGTAGGCCAGTGTGTCGGCGATCTCGCTGTCGATGAATGAGAGCAGGTCCGATCTCTTATCGATCACGGTGACCCGCACGCCGAGCGTGGCGAACATGCTGGCGTACTCGAGTCCGATCACCCCCGCTCCGATCACGGCCAGCGTTTTGGGCAGCTTGTCCATACTCATCACTTCATCGCTGGTGAAGATTTCGATGCCGTCGAACGGAATATGGTCGTCCTTGGTGGCGGACGTGCCCACCGCGATCATGATTTTTTCGGAAGTGATGGTGCTGCCATGACCGTTCGGCACGTCCAGGTGCAGCGTATTGGCATCCATAAAACTGGCCGATCCCACCAACAACTCCGCGCGATTGCGCAGCAACTGATGACGAACTACATCAATCTCATGCCGGATCACGGTATCCGTCCGGAGCATCAGGTCCTGCATGGTAATGTTCTGCTTTACCGTGTAGGAGGCGCCGTAGATGCCGCGCTCCCGGTAGCCGGAAAGATACAGAACCGCCTCGCGCAGTGTCTTGCTGGGAATCGTGCCGGTGTTGATGCAGACTCCGCCCAAAACCGTTTTCTTCTCCACCACCGCGACGCGTTTGTCCAGCTTGGCAGCCTGGATTGCAGCCCGTTGGCCGGCCGGGCCCGAACCGATCACCACCAAATCGTAGTCGTATGCAGCCATCTCGATCCATTGTAGCCATCCGGTCCGATTCAACGGAAGATAAGGGGAATACCCTATTGAAGAGGCGCCCTGAAAAGACCTAGGCTTTTAGTATGTGGAAATACGTCCTTTTCTTCGCCTCTGCTTCGGTCTGGGCGCAGGAATCCAAGGAGGCGAGCCGCACCGTCTACACCTACGAGCCCAACGGCCGCCGCGCGGCAGCTTACGATCAGGCCAGCGTGTCAGGCGCGGGCGGCGGCTCGCAGTCGCAAACTGTCACTGACGTGAATGGACGCCGCGTTCAACTGGAATCCGTCGAAGAAAAGGTGCTCTCCGAGGGGCCCGGCGGGCGCACCGTCGAGCGTATCGTCAAGAAATTCGACAGCCACGGTAACTTGACCGGGCAGGAAAAAGTGCGCCTTGAAGAGACCAAAGCCGCTGACGGCAGCTCATCCACCGTTCGCGCCACGGTCTACGACAAAGACATCAATGGGCGATTCGAGCTGCGTGAGCGCACCACCACGGCCACCAGCAAAGACGGATCGGTGGTACGCGCCGAGACGCTTGTCGAGCGGCCCAACGTCAACGGGAACCTCGACACGCAGGAACGCAAAGTGGCGGTCACCACCGGCGACGAGGCGAAGTCGCTCAAAGAAGTAACGGTGTACCGCAAGGATCAGGGCGGCTCGATGGCGCCTGCCGTTCGAGAGGTAACTGAAACCACCAAGGATGCCGGCCGCGAAGTGGCCAACACCAGCGAGTACAACACCGCTTCCACCGGCAAGATGGAATTGATCGGCCAGAAGGTCGCGCAAACCGTGAAGAACGCCGATGGCAGCGAAAGACAGGTGGTAGACGTATTTGGGACTCACAATCCCGGCCAGCTCTCCTCGGGCTATGATCGCCAGCTAAAGTTGCGCGAGCGCCAGTTGATAGAACGTACTCCTGGACCGGACAAGGGCTTGGTTGAGACCTTCAGTATTCAGCGGCCGGCACTCGATTCCGGGCGTCTGGGCGCGCCGCAGAAAATCTCTGAAACGGTGTGTCAGGGCAACTGCCGGCCTTAGGCGGCCGCGCCTCGGTACCGAGCCGCGCGCGCCAGCAAGCGTGACTCGGCAAGGCGAGACGGCGCGTGGCGGTGTACAATACTGCCAGCACCGCCTGGCATCATGGAAAGTCAGAGTTATAAACCGTGCCAATCATAGTTGGAATAGATGGAACAGATGATTCGTGGCTTTTCACTGACGCACGGGCGAAAAGCTACGACGAAGCTTTTGCAAATAGTTTCGTGAGGAAGATCGCACAAGGGAAGCCGAACGGACTCTATCTAAGGGGACCAGTGTCAGATGGACGAGGACTCTATGTGGCGATCAGCAATGCGGTTTCTTTTATTCAGGCACACAAAAACAGTCTTCCAAACGAGCCGGTATTGTTAACCGGCTACAGTAGGGGGGCATTGGGAGTTGTGGTTGTCGCCAAACGATTGAAAGCGTTAAATCTCCAGGTCAAAGCCTTGATGATGTTTGATTGCGTTGATCGGGATAGCACCTTCGATGCTGCGACGATTCCAGACAATGTAGAAAATGTTTGTCACGTTATCCGCGACCCTGCGGGGAAGTCTCGCCGAACTTTTGGAAATGATGGACTACATTATCATCCGCGATCAACCAAATACGATCCAATCAGAAAGTTCATGTGTACTCACGGCGGTATGGGCGGCGTACCTTGGGTTTGTCCACCGGGTGGGAATCGTAATGACTATATTGATGAAGGAGCATTGGAAGGGTTTGCGATGACAGGTAGCATGATTGCATCGCATTTCTACCATACCAACATCACTTATGCTCAAGATGAAGCCGTTTCAAGAACCGTCTGGACTCATGTTATGCCCTTTCTAGCCGCCCAAGGGTTTTCGTTTCCGACTTCAACCTAGAGCGAGATTGGTCGGCACGCCAGGACATAGGCGCCACTCCTGAAATGTCCGAAACCGCTGGCCAAAGCAAATGCCTGCCTCAACTCGAGCGCAAGGGCGAGACGGGGCGGTGTACAATACTGCCAGCACTTCTAACGTATGGAAACTCTGTCGAAACGAAGCGTCGCGCTCGCCGTTGCCGCGTTCGCCTTGCCGCTCACGGCCGACGAAGGCCACGAATTCTTCGAATCCAAGATCCGCCCGCTCCTCGCCACGCATTGCCATGCCTGTCACACCGGCGGCGCCCTTGGAAACCTGCGCCTCGACTCACGCGAAGGCGTGCTCAAGGGCGGCAAGTCCGGCGTCGTAGTC
>JAYTKJ010000426.1:0-12198 GCA_043730365.1 Acidobacteriota bacterium
GAAGGTGCGCGTGGAGATTCTGGGGCTCGTGGAAAACATGAGCTACCTTATTGCCCCGCAATCGAAGGAAAGGATCGATGTGTTCGGCTGCGGCGGCGGGAAGACGACCGCCGAGGCGATGGGCATTCCGTATTTAGGCGACCTCCCGCTGGACCCGGCCATTCGCATCGGCGGCGACACTGGCGATCCGGTGGCATGGCATGATTCGCCGATGTTTGTCGATTTGGCGCGGCAGATTTTGGCGAGGCTGGAAGCGACGGCAGGTCCGAAGGGCCCCAAGATCACAATTGAGGATTAGCCCGCGGCCCGCCTCTCTCGTAATCAGAGTTGCATGATCTCCCTGAGGCCATCCTCCAGCGCCGCCATCTCTTCCGTTGTGACTACGCCCAGTCGACTACACAGGCGTTCCTTTGCCACCGCTCGGATTTGGTCACTCACTGCCACGACGGGCTGTCCATCACAGGAGATTGGGATCGCCGTCCGTCGCTTTTCGTTTAGGACCTTCACCGAAATCACAACGCAGGGACGGGTCTTGCGAATCTCAGAACCGAGCGTCGGATCTAGCGCTACCCACCAGCTCTCACCGCGTCGAATTCTTTCTCAATTTCGGTCACGTCCAGGTCCTGATTGGCAATCTCGCAGGCGCGAATCAACGCGGAATCGCGATCTTCCAGTCGTGCAGCCAGCGCCTCACTCACGAAGCGCGAACGGTCGCGTGAGGGCACTCTTGCGCAGCAGCTGCACCGCCAACGGCTCGGGTACGCTAAAGGTCATCTTTCTCGTCGCTATAATGGCCATACTACCAGAAAGGCAGCGAAGTGCTACAATGTAGCACATGAGGAAATCCTCGGTTCGTGAACTTCACATCCACACCTCGGCACTTGTGCGGGAGGCTGCTGAAGGCGTCGTTATCGTGATCGAACGCCGTGGCGAACCTGTAGCTGAGTTACGCCCGATCTCAAGTGCGTCCCACATGCCTGCTGCTGCGAAAGATCGGATTTTCCGATCCATGCAGGAAGTCTGGGACCGAATGCCCCTGACCGGTGACAGCACTAAATCGGTTGAAGAGGATCGGGACCGGTAGTCGCCGTGTATCTCGACACTTGCTATATCGCGAAGTTCTATTTGAATGAGCTGGATTCCATGCCAGTTCGTGAATTGGTTCGAGGAGCCGACCAGATCCACTCTTCGATTTGGGCTTTAGCCGAGTTTCACGCCGTCCTGCATCGCCGCTTCCGCGAGGGCGTAGCGTCCGCTGAGGAAGCTCGAGACCTCGCCTCCCGATTCTCCGAGCACGCAAGGGACGGATTGTGGAATTTCATTCCAGTAGGCGAAGCGTTGTTGCGGAGAACTGGAATGCTGTTGATCTCCGCGCCGCGCGAGATGTTTCTGCGAACAGCGGACGCCGTGCATCTGGCTACCGCACGGGAGCTTGGAGCGCGCGATGTGTGGACCAACGACCGGCATATGCTTGCCGCTGCTCCTTACTTCGGTCTAACCGGCAGGTCTGTCTAGCCCTCAGATTCCGGAGTACCAGGAATATCCGCGTTCGGCGGCAAACGAGCCCATGCCCTTGCCGAACCCCTTCAGGCTGTCTGTGACCGTCAAGCGGGTGATGTACTTCACGCTCTTGTAGCCGAGTTGACGAGGGACCCGCAAGCGAAGCGGACCGCCGTTACCCGCCGGAAGATCGTCGCCATTCATTCCATATGTGACGAGTGTCTGGGGGTGCAGGGCATCAACCATGTCGACGCTGTCCCACCAGCGGGGCTGAGTCGAGAAATAGACAACGTACTTGGCCTGCGGGAGGATCCCCACCGTTTCCAGGACGTGCGCGAGAGGCACGCCGGTCCACTCGGCGATGAAGGACCAACCCTCTTCGCAGGCCAGGTGAGTGATCTGACTGCGCGATGGGTAACTCCTGAGTTCGCCCAGCGAAAACGAAGCGGGGCGGGCGACCATACCGTCGACCGTGAGCCGCCAATCGGCGAACCCTCCGGCCTGCAGCCGCAGGAATTCCGCGTCCTTGGGGGGCTTGCCGTTGGCGAGCGGTGGTTTCGAGATCAGACTGCGAGGGAATTCACGGGCCAGCGATTGGCGCGCCAACAGCCGCTGGGAAGCAAAAGTCAGCGCCTCGCCGGGGCGGAAGAGGCCACCGCAAGCGGGCGGGATGAGGCCGTATTGATCGGCGACTCGGGCGGCCACGGCCAACCCGGACGCACCCGCCGTGGCGGCCAACCCGGTGGTGATCAGTTTGCGGCGTGAGAGGTTGCTCATGAGCGCTCCTTGTGTGGCTCGACTCGACCGGTGATCATCGCTCGCATGCGGTTCTTGAATCCGGCGAGCCACACCATTGTGACGTGGACCATGACGAAGAGTACGAGCGCTACCGTGACGAAGAAATGAATCGTGCGGGCCGATTGTTGACCGCCGAATACCGTGGCGGTAAAGGGAAATGCGGAGGTGAAGCCCGGAGCCATCGCCAAGCCAGTCCACATCATCAGCGGGAAGAGGACGAAGAGAACGACCAGGTAGGTGAGGCGCTGGAGCGTGTTGTAGGACCACGCCTCGTCGTCACCCGGTGGCTTGAAGCGGACCGGGAGCAGGTTCTTGCGGAAATGCCCGGTCAGTAAACCGGATATGACGTACAGCAGACTGGTGAACACTGCAGCCCAGGCGGTCTGAAAGTGGAGAGAGCGGCTCCAGCTGTTTTGGTCCGGCAGCACGAATCCGTAGCCTGTCTTAACAGCCCCCCTCGAAGCCGGAATGGGTAGATCAAACAGCGACGGCATCAGGACATTGCCGGTTTCGCCCCAATAGAATCGGGGGTGAGAGATAAGAATCTCAATTCCGGTGACAAGCAGGACGAGGAAGCAGAGCGTGGCGATCCAGTGGGTGACGCGGACCACGGCGGAATGACGGAGGGTATTCGTAGCGTCGGGGGCCGGGGAGACAAGACTCGGGACCCAAGCAGTATCAGCCATGCAAACAGCGTATCAGTTAACCGGCGCCGCCGGAAGTACCCTGAGCCGCTGGACGCTGCGAGACGTTGGCTTTGAGATAGTCGCGATTCATGCGCGCGATGTTTTCGATCGAGATGCGCTTGGGGCACACCGCCTCGCACTCCTGCATATTGGAGCAGCCGCCAAAGCCTTCTTCGCTCATGCGCGCCACCATGCGGATTGCCCGTTCGGCCCGCTCCGGCTGGCCCTGCGGCAGCAGGCCGAGGTGAGTGATCTTGGCCGCGGTGAATAGCGAAGCCGAGGCATTCGGGCAAGCGGCGACGCACGCACCGCAGCCGATACATTGTGCCGAATCCATGGCACGGTCTGAATCTTCTTTCCGGATCGGGATGGCGTTGGCGTCTGGCGCACTGCCGGTGTTGATGGAGATGTAACCGCCGGCCGATACGATGCGGTCAAAGGCGGACCGGTCCACCATCAGATCACGGAGCACCGGGAATGCCCTGGCACGCCACGGCTCGATCGTCAACGTATCGCCCTCTTTGTAGTGGCGCATATGCAACTGGCAGACCGTCGTGCCAGCTTTGGGTCCATGAGCCACGCCGTTGATCATGAAGCCGCACGAACCGCAGATGCCTTCGCGGCAATCGTGCTCGAATGCCACCGGATCGTCACCCTTGGCGATGAGCGACTCGTTGAGGACGTCCAGCATTTCCAGGAACGACATGTCCGGGTTGACGTCCGGTAACTCATAGCGAATCATCTGCCCGGCGGCGTGCGCATTTTTCTGTCGCCAGATGTCCAGCAGGATTCTCACGGATTACTCTTTCCTTATTTGTAACTGCGCTGGGCCGGATGCACGTACTCAAACGATAGCGGTTCACGGTTCAACGCAGGCTTCTCATCCTGGCCCCGATACTCCCAGGCAGCCACATGAGAGAAGTTATCGTCATCGCGCAAGGCTTCGCCCTCGGGGGTCTGCCATTCTTCCCGGAAGTGGCCACCGCAGGACTCGCGACGCTCCAGCGCATCGTGGCACATCAATTCACCCAGTTCGAGGAAATCGGCTACGCGGCAGGCCTTCTCCAGCGCCTGATTGATTTCGCCGTCCGAACCCGGCACGTTGACGTTGTGCCAAAACTGCTCACGCAACTCGCCGATCTTGGAGATCGCCTGTTCGAGACCCGCTTGATTGCGACCCATGCCGCAATGGTCCCAAACCAGCTTGCCAAGTTCCCGATGGAAGGAATCGACGGTGCGCTTGCCGCGAATCGATAGGAGTTTTTGCGAGATGCCGCGCACGTGGTCTTCGGCGCTCGCGCAAGCGGCATGCGACGGATCGACCTTCTCCAGTTTGGCGCCGGCCAGGTAATCGCCGATGGTGTAGGGAAGAATGAAATAACCGTCGGCCAAGCCCTGCATCAACGCGCTGGCGCCCAGGCGATTGGCGCCGTGGTCTGAGAAGTTGGCCTCGCCGATCACAAACAGACCGGGCACGGTGCTCATCAAACGGTAGTCCACCCACAGGCCGCCCATCGTGTAGTGAATGGCCGGGAAAATGCGCATAGGCACGCGATACGGATCTTCGCCGGTGATGCGTTCATACATCTCAAACAAGTTGCCGTAGCGCTCACTAATCGCCGGCGCGCCGACGCGGCTGATGGAATCAGCGAAATCGAGATAAACGCCAAGTCCGGTTTCGCCCACACCGCGGCCTTCATCGCACACGGCCTTGGACGCGCGCGAGGCTACGTCACGGGGCACCAGATTCCCGAAGCTGGGATAGCGGCGCTCCAGATAGTAATCGCGTTCCGCTTCCGGAATCTGGCCTGGGGCGCGCTTGTCACCGTGCTTGACGGGCACCCAAATGCGGCCGTCGTTGCGGAGAGACTCACTCATCAGCGTGAGCTTGGATTGATACTCGCCGGACACCGGAATGCAGGTCGGATGAATTTGCGTGAAGCAGGGATTGGCGAGTAGGGCGCCGCGCTTGTAGGCGCGCCAAATGGCGGTCGCATTGGAATTCTTGGCGTTCGTCGAAAGGTAGAACACGTTGCCGTAACCGCCCGTGCCAAGCACTACCGCGTCGGCCAGATGCGTCTCAATCGCGCCGGTCACCATGTTGCGGGCCACGATCCCGCGCGCCGCCCCGTTCACCACCACCAGGTCCAGCATCTCAGTGCGCGTGTACATCTTCACGCGACCCAGATCCACTTGCCTCTCCAGTGCCTGATAGGCGCCCAGCAGGAGTTGCTGCCCGGTCTGCCCGCGTGCGTAGAAGGTGCGCGACACCTGCGCGCCGCCGAAAGACCGATTGGCCAACAGGCCGCCATACTCGCGCGCGAACGGCACGCCTTGGGCGGCGCACTGGTCAATAATGTTTACGCTGATTTCGGCCAGGCGATGGACGTTCGATTCACGCGCGCGAAAGTCTCCGCCCTTGACGGTATCGTAGAAAAGCCGGTAAACCGAGTCACCGTCGTTCTGGTAGTTCTTGGCGGCGTTGATGCCACCCTGCGCGGCAATCGAGTGGGCGCGGCGCGGGCTGTCGTGATAGACGAAACACTTGACGTTGTAGCCGAGTTCGGCGAGCGTGGCCGCGGCGGAACCACCGGCAAGGCCAGCGCCCACGACGATGATCTTGTACTTGCGCTTGTTGGCTGGATTGACCAGCTTCATTTCGAAGCGGCACTTTTCCCAGCGCCTCTCGATCGGACCGTTAGGGATGCGGGCGTCGAGTTTCATAGTTCGTCGTGGAACCCCAGCAACACCGCGATTGGAATCGAGATATTCCCGAGCACAATCAAAATCGCCGCCAGGACCGCCAGTTTACGCACCCACGGCGAGTAGCGCGGATGATTCCACCCTATTGACTGGAACATGCTCCAGATCCCGTGGCTTATGTGAAAACCGAGAAAGGTCATGGCCACCACATACGACAGCGCGACCGGGATGCTGGAGAATCCGGCCACCACGTTGTGATAGGTGTCCGGAACATCGCCGGCGCCGTGTTTAAAGTTTGGATGCACAGCGCCCAGTGTCAGATGCAGCAGGTGATAGATGATGAAGAGCAGGAGTATCGGGCCGCTGTACTTCATCGTGCGAGCGGCGTAAGTAGATTTCTTGGGAGTCCAGGTTCGGTAGCCCTGCGGGCGCGCCGCCGAGTTCTGTGCCACCAGTTGGACGGCGGCCACCAAATGCAGCAACACCGCTGCTAGCAAGGTTAGGCGGGCAATGAGAAGCAGGAGCGGATTGTGGCGCAGCGCGGCTGCATAGTCGTTGAGAGCAACGGGCCCCAGGTAGAACTGCAAGTTCCCCAGCAGGTGCCCGACCACGAACCCAAAGCCGGCGACGCCCGTAACCGCCATCACGGTTTTCTTGCCGAGCGTCGATCGATAAAAACTGGCGGCTTGCGCCAGGACGATTGGTGCTGCCACGGTGTTCAACTATTCAGATGCCTGTTACCCTGACCTGGGTGCGATTCTTCATTGTATAAGCCGTTCCTCAGTCCGTCACCGCATCGCGCAGAAACTGTGCGGCTTCTTCCGGCGGGGTTGGATTGATGTGAAAACCGGCGCCCCACTCAAAGCCGGCGGCCTTGGTGAGTTTGGGAATGATCTCAATGTGCCAATGGTAGTGCGCCATCGGCGCTTCCTGGACCGGGGCGGTGTGGACCACCAGATTGTAGGCGGGCCGCTCGAGCACGACGTCCAACTTGCGCAGCACGGTCCGCGTCACCCAGGCCAGGTTCTGCAAGACAGCGTGATCGGATTGCTCAAAGTGCGAGGCATGCCGCCGCGGTAGGATCCAGGTTTCGAACGGGAAGCGCGGAGCATACGGCTCCACTGCCAGAAAATGATCGGTCTCCACCACGACGCGTTGACCGGCGCCGGCCTCCTGGCGCGCGATATCGCAAAAGATGCAACGCTCCTTGAAATCGAAGTACCGCTTGGCGCCATCCATCTCTTCCTGTACCTGACGCGGCACAACGGGCAGCGCGATCAATTGGGAGTGAGTGTGCTCAAGCGTTGCTCCAGCCGCTTCGCCGTGATTCTTGAACAGCAGAATATAGCGCAGACGCGCGTCTTTGCCGAGGTCGATCGTGCGGTCTCGAAACGCCCAAAACAGATCCTCCACCTGTTTCTCGCTCATGTCGGCGAGCGTGGCAAAATGATCGGGCGACTCAATGAACACTTCGTGCGCGCCCACGCCGTTCATCTTGTCGTAGAGGCCCTCGCCCTGTCTATCCAGTTCCCCTTCCACTCGCAAGGCGGGAAACTTATTCGGCACGCAGCGCATGCGCCAGCCGGGCGAATTGGGCTCGGTGTTGCTGCGATACGCCAACAATTCGGGAGGTGTCTTCTGCTCGTGACCAGGGCAGAACGGACAGATCCTCCCCCCTTGGACCACGACGGGTACTCTCAGGAAATCAGCGGGCCGCCGGGAGCGGTCAGTGGTGATAATCACCCAACGACCGGTCACGGGGTCTTTTCGCAGCTCTGGCAAATGTTTTGACCCTCGAAGGAAAAGGCTAAGTATAGCGTGAGCCGCCTAGCGCCTGCAAAAACAGCCTGGGAAGAGCGAACGCTCGAAGCCGCTCTCCCCAGGGCGAGACGTCACGTGATCACAGACGAAGGAACAGAATCTTCGACGGGTTGCCGACACCGGTGAACTTGCCGGTGAACGTCAAGCCACCGGTCGTGCGGTCGATGGCGAAGCAGGTCAAGTTGTCGCTACGCGAGTGGCAGATGTACATAAAGCCACCAATGGGATCGATCTCAAAGTTGCGAGGGTAGCTGCCGCGGGTCCAGACGATGTCCTGCAACTTCATGCCGCCGGTGAGAGGATCAACGGCGTAGATGGCGATGCTGTCGTGCAGCCGGTTGGCGGCGTAGACGAACCGGCCGTCCGGGGTGGCATGGATCTCGGAAGTGTAGTTGGTCCCTTCGTACCCCTTGGGTAGCGTCGAAAGAGTCTGCTTGATCTCCAGCGCCCCCGCGCCCGAGTCCCAACTCATCAGGTCAACCGTCGAGGCCTCCTCATTCACCGCGTACAGATAGCGGCCATTCGGGTGGAAGGAGAAGTGGCGGGGACCTGCGCCATTGGTGGCCTTCACGCTACCTGCAGCGGTTAACAGACCCGAAGCGGGATCCAGTTTGTAGACGTAGATGCTGTCCGTGCCAAGGTCGCTCACCAACAGGAACCGGCCAAACGGATCCATCGATGCCTGGTGGGCATGGGGAGCATCATGGCCGCTGTTGGCAAAGCTTCCAGGGGGCGCGTCTTGGGCGGGGTTGGTGCCGAGGGTGCCTGTAATCTGCTTGGTGTCGGTCACCGCGCCAAGCGAACCGTCGTCCTTGATCGAAAGCACGCCTACGCTGCCGCTACCGTAGTTGGCGGTGAAAACAAACTTGCCGGTGGGATCCACGCTCAAGTGCGCCGGCCCTCGGCCGCCCGAACTAATCACGTTCATGATCTTCAGATCGCCGTTGGCCGGATCCACGCTGATGGCGGTTACCGAGCCCGACGTGTTTGCTCCAGTGAAATTCGAGATTTCGTTGGAGGCATAGAGGAACTTTTTGTTCGGATGAAAAGCGAGCGACGAAGGATTGGGAAGACCGGTTAGAATCTTCAGAGGCGTGAGCGTTCCGTCACTCTGGTTCATAGTGAACGCGTGGATCCCCTTGCCGCGGTCGGTGTAGGCGCCGACGTAGCAAATGACCGTGCCGGTTCCCTGGGCGGAGAGCCGGGTAGTTGAGGCGGCAGCGGCGCTGGCAATAGCGGTCGCTGTTTTCAGGAAGGCACGGCGCGGAAGGCCGGCCTCCAAATCTGTGCGGGCTCGACTGTCGTTACTTGACATCGTTTACTCCTTGTCGAAACGAACAAAATTCGAGAGTTTGGGCAAACTCCCGTGCCGCTCAGTATATACCTCCGCAAAGGAGGGTGTCGGGAGGGGGAGGGAAATCAGGAGCGCGCGTCGCACTTCACCGCCCGGCGGTGCTAATCTAGGAGTTCCGGGCATTCTTCCAAATCTGATCATGCAAGCCTACCTCCGCCAATCGCTCGTGGGCGCGGCCGCGCTCTGGCTGGCAGCCGTCGCTTCGGCAGCCGACACAGCCACCGTTTCCGGGAAAATATCATTCAAAGGGGCCAAGCCGGCGCTTCGTCCTTTGACGATGGACGCCACGCCCGCCTGCGCCAAGCAACACGCCAAACCGATGCTGTCCGAGGAAGCAGTGGTGGCGGCCGACGGGTCGCTTGGCAACGTCTTCGTCTATGTGAAGGCGGGCTTGCCCTCGCGGCAATGGCCTGTCACCAAGACCCCAGTCACCGTCGAGCAGCTAGGCTGCGTCTACAAGCCACATGTGGTGGGCACGATGGTGGGCCAGGAAGTACAGTTCCTCAATAACGACCCCACCGGTCACAACGTGCATCCGCTGCCGAGGCTGAACAACGAATGGAACCAGTCGCAGCCGCCCAAGGGCGAACCGATCATTCGCTCGTTCGCCAAGGTCGAGATCGGCCTCCCAGTGAAGTGCAACCTTCATCCGTGGATGCGAGTGTACGTGAACGTGGTGGACAATCCTTTCTTTGCCGTAACTGGAACCGATGGCAGCTTCTCGTTGAAGGGCTTGCCGGCCGGGGACTACACGCTGGCAGCGTGGCATGAACGGTTCGGCACCCAAGAGCTCAAAGTGAAAGTGGCCGCCGGGGGCACCGCCGCAGCCAACTTCACCTTCAAATAATGCAGTCATACATCGAACTGACCAAGCCGCGCATCACTTGGCTCATCCTGATGAGCACGGCTATCGGATTCGTCTTCGGACTCAGCGCCGGTCCGGAGGTTGTCTTTTCCTGGTGGACGCTTTTCCACACAATCTGCGGCACCGCGCTGATTGCCAGCGGCACCGCGGCGCTCAATCAGTGGTACGAGTCTGAAGCGGACGCCAAGATGCACCGCACGCGGCAGCGGCCGATTCCGTCAGGCCGTATCTTGCGGGGCCCTGCCCTCGGCTTCGCTCTGACCCTGTCAGTGCTAGGCTTTGCCCAGCTCACTTGGTTGGTGAACCCTCTGACAGGCCTGTTGGGCTTGTTCACGCTGGCCAGCTACATCTTCCTCTATACTCCGATGAAGCAGCGTTCGCCGCACTCGACCACGATCGGCGCGATACCCGGCGCCATGCCACCCTTGATCGGATTTGCCGCGGCCGCAGGCGTGTTGACCTGGCCGGCGATGGCGCTTTTCGCTATTCTTTTCGTCTGGCAATTCCCGCACTTCTATGCGATCGCCTGGATGTATCGCGAAGATTACGGCCGCGCCGACATCCGCATGTTGCCGGTGGTGGAGCCAGATGGCGAGTCCACGGCCCGGCGTATTCTGGTGTTCCTCTTGATCCTGATCCCGGTAAGCGTGGCTCCCACGTTACTCGGCATGACGGGGATGATCTACCTGGTGGGCGCACTTCTGCTGGGACTCTACTTTCTGCACTCCGGGGTGCAGGTGTTCCGGGATCGCTCTCTGCTCCGCGCTCGCGCCGTGCTGCTAGCGTCCGTGATGTATCTGCCGGCGCTCTACGGTTTGATGCTGCTCGACCGGGCATGAGCCGCGGCGGCGCCATCACGATCATCGCCCTCCTCTCCCTTTCCTGCGCCTGTGCGCGCCACCGTGAACCGCTCGGCGAATTCAACACGGTCCCCGATTTCGAACTCGTCGACCAAACCGGCGCGCCGTTTTCGAGCGTGGCTCAGTTGCGCGGTAAGGTCTGGGTGGCCGACTTCGTCTTCACCAATTGCAACGGTCCGTGCCCGCGCATGGGCTCGCAGATGCGCCAGGTCCAGAGTGCGCTCGCGGATGTCGAAGCGGTGCGCTTCGTCTCGTTCACGGTCGATCCCAAGCGCGATACGCCGGCGGTGCTCGCAGTGTATGCACGGCGCTTCTCGGCTTTGCCCGGCCGCTGGTTTTTTCTCACCGGCGCTGCTGAAACATTGAACAAGCTCAGCCTGAAGGCGTTCATGCTATCCGCGCTGAACGATCAGATGGATCACTCGACACGGTTCGCCCTGGTTGACCGCCAAGGCCGAGTCCGGAAATACTACGACACCACCGAGCCGCGCAGCATCCCAGACCTGATTGCCGACGCCCGAGAGCTGACCCAATCCACCCGATGACCATGTCTATCCGCGACCTCCCCGCTATCAACGCCACCCTCAACGCCATCTCGGCTGTACTGCTCACCATCGGATGGTTGCTGATCAGAGCTCGCCGGCGCGAGGCACATCGCAAGGTGATGCTAGCCGCGTTTGCGACGTCGATCCTCTTTCTCATTTCCTATCTCGTGTACCACTTCAACGTCGGCTCCGTTCGATTTCAGCAGACCGGGGCCATCAGGACGATTTACCTGACCATCCTGCTCACCCACACCGTTCTCGCCGCCACTGTCCCGTTTCTAGCGGTCATCACCTTGCGCCGCGCCTGGGCCGCCCGCTTTGACCAGCATCGCCGCATCGCCCGCATCACACTGCCCATCTGGCTCTACGTGAGCGTCACCGGCGTGGTGGTCTATTGGATGCTCTATAGAATGTAGGAGTGACTAAGCTGGCGTTGGCGCTGCCGTTTCTCCCGGCTGCCCTGGTCTGGGCGCAACTCGCAGGGAAGCCCTGGCCGATGCACACCATCGACAAATCCTCACGAGGGGCCGATGGCGTCAAGCTCATCGACATCAACACCGACGGACGGCCCGATGTCACAACCGCGTGGGAAGAGGGCGGCGTCATACGCGTCTACTACAACGAGGGCCGGGTCGGCGTGCGCAGTGAGTGGCCGCAGGTGACGGTTGGAAAAGTGCGGTCACCGGAGGACGCGGTATTTGCCGACCTTGACGGCGACCTGGCCTTTGACGTGGTCAGCTCTTGCGAAGGCGATCAGCGCGCTCTGTTCGTTCATTGGGCTCCCAAGAACTTTGACCAGTACTTCGATCCTGCCGCCTGGGTGACTGGCGTGATCCCGGCCTCGCAGAATCGGATGATGTGGATGTTTGCCGTGCCGATGCAAGTGGACGGCAAGTTCGGCCCGGACCTGGTGGCGGGCGGCAAGGGTCCGAACGCCGAAATCGGCTGGATGGAGGCACCGGCCCAACCGAGGGATCTCGCGGCCTGGCGCTGGCACCCGCTGCGCAAAGTGGGATGGATCATGTCCATCCTTACGCTCGACATGGACGCGGACGGGGACCTGGAC
>JAYTKJ010000427.1:0-4381 GCA_043730365.1 Acidobacteriota bacterium
ATGCCTAAGATTCTGATTCCTACTCCGCTCCGCCAGTACGTCGACAAGAAGGACACCGTGGACATCGCCGGCGCCTCGGTGGGCGAAGTGCTGGGCGCACTTACCGCGCAGTATCCCGACTTGCGCAAGAACCTCTATAACGATGAAGGCAAGCTGCGCAGCTTCGTCAATGTGTATGTCAATGACGAGGACATCCGGTATCTGTCCAAAGACAAGACCGAGGTGAAGGAAGCCGACACGATCTCCATCGTGCCCAGCATCGCCGGCGGAGTGCGGTAGCGCCCCATGGCTGACGCGTTGTCGCTATCGAAAGACGAAATCCTCCGCTATTCGCGCCATTTGATCATGCCAGAAGTGGGCATGGACGGGCAGCTGAAGCTGAAGGCCGCCAAGGTGCTGCTGGTGGGCACCGGCGGGCTGGGCTCGCCTATGGCTTTGTATCTCACGGCCGCGGGCATTGGCACGATCGGGTTGGTTGACTTTGACGTGGTCGATTACACCAACCTGCAGCGCCAGGTGATTCACGGCACCAGCGACGTAGGCAAACCCAAGATTGACTCAGCCATCGAGTCCATGAACGAGATCAATCCGTTCGTCAACGTGATTCGGCATGAAGTGGCGTTGACCAGCGAGAACGCGATGGAGCTGGTGAAGGACTACGATATCGTCGCCGACGGTACGGATAACTTCCCCACGCGGTATCTGGTCAACGACGTCTGCGTGCTGCTGAACAAGCCGAATGTGTACGGGTCGATCTTCCGCTTCGAAGGACAGGCAACTATCTTTGCGGCTGAAGGCGGACCGTGCTATCGCTGCCTATACCCTGAGCCACCTCCGCCCGGTCTGGTGCCTTCTTGCGCCGAGGGCGGCGTACTCGGAATATTGCCGGGCGTGGTGGGGCTAATCCAGGCCACTGAAGTGGTGAAGCTCATCCTGGGCAAAGGCGAGACGCTGGTGGGCCGGCTGATGCTCTACGACGCGCTGAACATGAAGTTCCGCGAGTTGAAGCTCCGCAAGAGCGACGAGTGCCCGATCTGCGGCCCCCATCGCACCATCACCGAACTGATTGACTATCATCAGTTTTGCGGCGTGCCGCAACATGCTCCTGAACCGGAGGCCGGCGTGACAGAAAACGAAATCGAAGTAACAGCGCTGAAGGCGCGTTTTGACCGGGGCGACAAGATGAATCTGATCGACGTGCGGGAAGCGCACGAATTCCAGATCTGCCGTATCCCCGGCTCCACGCTGATTCCGCTGGGCGATCTGCCCAAACGTGTCAACGAACTCAACGTGGCCGACGAGGTGGTGGTGCACTGCAAGAGCGGCATGCGCAGCGCTAAGGCAGCGGATTTCCTGCGGCAGTCCGGCTTCAAGCGGGTGCTCAACGTCAAGGGCGGCATCCTGGCGTGGAGCGACAAGGTGGATCCGAGCGTGCCAAAGTATTAGCCAGCTCAGTTCGGAGCCGCGAGCGTAAGCGACCGGTCGCGCTAATGCCGCTCGGGCTGTGGTAGTGCCGGCTCCACGCTTCGGACTCCGGCGCCTCTCAGCACATCGTTGGCGAAGAAGTATTTGCCGTCGCTCGGCACCATCATAATCTGCACCTTGTCCGAGAGCCGCTCGGCGATGATCTTCTGGATGAGCAGCGGATTGTCCTTCAACACGTCGGCTTCAAGGCGCATCCTGTCCGCATCCGCGCGCGCCATCAGTTGCACCCGGTGCACGTCGCCTTCGTTCATCAGCTTCCGGCGTTCCAGCTCGGCCTTGCCATCGATCACCTTGGCCAGCCCGGCGCCCTCGGCCTGTTTCACCGTGGATTCCTTGCGGGCTTCGGCCTCGAGCCGCGCCTGCTGAATCTGCTTCTCCTTGAGCGGAAGCGTGTATAGCATCGCGTCAGCCTGCGCCTTGGCCTGCAGCACGATCACCTGCGCGTCACCTTCGGCCTGCTTCACTTGCCGAATCTTGACCGCCTCGGCCTCGAGCTCCGCCGTCCTCACCTGCTTCACCTTGAGCTCGGTTTCCACCGTGAGCCGCTCGTTTTCCTGTTCCTTGAGCAGCAGGCCTTCGAGGCCTCTGGCATACTCGGATGGCAGCAGGATGTCGCGGAGCATCACCTCCTTCACTTGAATCGCGTCTGGCGCCAGGCGCCGCGTGATCGCCTCGGCCGCCGCCTTGCGGACCTCTTCGCGCTTGGTGGAGAACAACTCGCGCACCATGTAGTTCGGCGCGATCTCGCGGAACACGCTCGACACCACCGGCGGCACCAGTTCCTTCTCAATCGGCTGCGGCAGGTTCGCGTGGATGTGATCGAGCCGGCGCGGATCGATGCGGTAGCGCACGGCGATGGCGAGTCCCACCACCAGGCCCTCCTTGGTCTGCACTTTGAGTTGCTCACCACCACCAGAGGAGGGCTGCTTCGGGTCGGCCGCGATCACCGTCTGGAACACGGTGTCGCGCGTGGGATATAACTCGATGCTCTGGATCAAGGGCATCACGAAGTGCGTGCCCGGATATAGCGTTGTCGTCAACGTTCCGGAAAGCTGACTTACTCGAATTCCGGCCATGCCAGCCGGAACGACCTGTATGCTGAGCGACAGCAGCAATGCGGCTACCGCCAAGGCGCAGATGCGAATGGTGGAGCGGCGGCCGAGCGGCGTATGCGTCCAGGCGAGGTAGGCGGGCGCTCCCAGCGCTCCAGCGGCGGCCAGGATCAGAAGGTATTTGAGGGTCAACATATGACTTTGGGAATTGCATTTTGCGGGCCAATCGTTAAGTCATGTGAATCGCCGATTCATCGGGCTCAACCCCGCGTCTGTCTTGCCACGCCGTGTCAAGGGTTCCACGCGGCTGGGGCAGAATTAGCGCCGCACCAACGACTCCATGGTCCCGCCCGAGCCTAGGATGAGACGGTCTTCACCTTGCGGCCGGTATGACGGATCGTGATGAACGTAGAGGTGATAAACGCCTTCGCCGGGTACGATGTTGCGATTCGTTTTGATGCGGAGTTCCTCCCCGGCCACGCGGAACTCCATCAAGCTGCCAAAGACTTGTCCGGCGCGTTGGAAGCCGAGATCCGGACGCGGGGCCAGCGAGAAGATATAGCGGCCGCGCTTAGGCAAGTAAAACCAAAGCGGATTGCCACGCATGCTGACGGTACGGGGCGCGTCGTCGACCGGTTTCCCGTTGATCGTGAGGAGGAAGCCGTTGAGCTCGAAATCAACGTCGTCGGCCCGGAAGTCACGCGGGGAAACCGTCGGAGCGGGCGGGTCCAATGGTGTGCTGTTTAGGCGCAGTTCAATATGTTCGACGATTCGCTGGCCGGTGTTCGGATTGGTCATCAGTTCGAATTGCAACTTGTCGCCATCGTGCAGTGTCTGCGGGGGAGGGTACTTTGGCAAAGGCAAAGGCGACCAGGTCTCGGGGTCCTTCAACTGAAGGTTGGCAGGGGTCAGGCTAAGCGCCCGCATGACGAACCGGATCTCCTTGGTGCCCGGCACCGGCTCGAAAGACGCGTCGTAGCCAAAGTACTTGCGCTGGCTCGGGTCCAGCATATAGCGATGAGCAAAGGCGCCAGTGCCCTGGGTAACTACCCCGCCATGGATCCCTTTGAATGAGGTCGCCGAACTGCCCGGCTCCAGCCGAGTCTCGAAGCTCATCGTCACCTTGCTATTGCCGGCGCTCCCGCTCGAAATGAAACCGTCCCCTTGTTGGGCCCACGCACCGTGGGCCAAAAAGACAAATAGACTAACGAGTCTCATTCCTGGCACTCCTGATAATCATAGGTTTGATTTCTTTCACTGGCTGGAAATCGCGGAAGTTGACCGCGGGTGGCTGCGGTGGCGGCGCCGCCGTTGTCCGCCAGGCCTGAAACGTAAGTAAGAGCAAAGCCGCCATCGCGGCCGCCGTCAACGGGACGGGTACACGGACGGAGCCTGTGAACAACCACCGCCACCGACTGCGTCGCGGCAGCACCAGACTTGCCGGCGCCCCCGGAGCCTGCCATTGGCGCAGAGCCTGATTCAATTGATCGTCATTGAGCGGTTCCATCTTTTGCTCCCACGGGTTGGTTTTGCAACGGCGCCAGCATGCGGCGGAGATTCTCGCGAGCGCGATGCAGACGCGACTTTACCGTGCCTATCTCCGCGTCCACGGCGCGGGCGATCTCTTCCAGCGAACAGTCTTCGTACTCGGCCATCACCAGCACTTCGCGCTGGAGCGGTGGCAGCGACTGCACGGCGGCCGCCACCATATCGGCGGTTTGATAGCGCACCGGATCGAGCGGCTCCACCACGAAAGTGTCCTCTTCAATCGGGTCCCACCGGCGCTCGCCGCGCCACTGTTTGAGAATCCGGTTGCGCGCGATCCCGAATAGGAAGGAGCGCAA
>JAYTKJ010000428.1:0-3777 GCA_043730365.1 Acidobacteriota bacterium
GAGCGCATCGAGCTGCCCGCGCACGGAGCCGTCGTAAATCGTGGAACCGATGCGGACACTTACGCCGCCGATCAGCTCCGGTTTTACCTGAAACTCGCAGCGCACTTGCTTGCCCGTCATTCGGGTCAGCTCGTCGCGCAAAGAATGTTCTCCCACCGGACCGAGCGGCGCCGCCGAAGCTACGCTGGCGTGCACGCGGCCCAACCGGTCATCAACCGCGGCCTCAAAGGCGCCGGCGATTTCGCGGATCGAGGAGATGCGGCCGTGATCCACCACCACGGCCAGGAAGTTACGCAGCAGCCGATGCGAACCCATGGCGTCACACAGCTTGGAAACCACGGCGCGTTTGCGTCCAATGGCGACAGCGGGCGACGTGAGCACGGTGCGCAGTTCGGTGGAGGAGGCCAGCGAGCCGGCAAAGTCACGCAGTCCACCTATGGCGTCCTGCGGCTCCAGTCCGGAGCCGTGGGTCATGACCACGTCAGCCAGAGCGCGGGCGTATCGATTGGCGATGGCGAGCGACATTCCGGGTGGTTCCTAATTCTGTGATGTCGCCCGAAGTCCGGCGACGAAACGCGCCACGAGCGAGCCTTCGTTCGCCGGCGACATTCGCGATTTCAATTTCGTTTCAGCCAGCGCCAGCGCCAGACGGGAAGCCTCGTGCCGTAGCTCATTTTCAGCCGCTTTGGACATGGCCGCGATTTCCTGCTGAGCCTGCTCACCAGCCCGCGCTGTGGCACGTTTGGTTTCGTCCTGAATTCGGGCGGCTTCGGCTTCCATTTCGCTCTTGGCGCAGGTTCGCATTTGAGCCAACTCTAAATCCAGGCTCGAAAGCCGAACCTCGATGGCAGTGGCACGGGCTTCGGCCTCGTTGCGCACCTGCTTGGCTTCGTTTATCTCTTTTTGAATGTCGGCGATGCGGCCATCGAAGAACGGGCCGGCATGCGTGGCGATGGCCCAGCCCAGGAGCGCGGCCAGGATCCCAAAATTAACCCATTTCCAGGTGCCCAAGTCGTCATGACCGCCGCCATGTTCGGCGGCCGTCGACTGGTGCGATTCGGCGGGGGCGGCAGGATGTTCCTGCCCAACTAATACTACGGATGTAGTTAAAAGGGTAAGCGCAATAACGAGGCGCCGCAAAACTAGTTCATCCTCCCGGTCAGAATGGACTTGGCAATCTGCTCGGCCAGCGCTTCGCTTTCGGTACTCAGAGAGGCTTTGGCGGCGGCGCATTGCGCATCGAGCGAAACCTTGGCGTCTTTGAGGAGCGCGTCGGTCTGCTGGCGCGTCCCGGCCAGGGCCTCGGCCTGCTCGTCCCGCCATTTTTTGCGCAGCGCTTCCTGCTCTTTGTAGATTTCGGTTCGCGCGGCGCGGAGCTTTTCTTCGTACTCGGCGGCTTTGGCTTCAGCCCGTTTCAGGCTCTGGTCAGCGGCTTTGCGGGTGCCGGATGTGGCTTGGCGGCGCTCGTCAAGGACGCGTTCAATCTTGTTGTAGAAGAAGCGTCTCAGGTAGAAATAAAGGAAGAAAAACAGGAAGAGCGTTGGCAGGGCGGTGATGACAAGTTCGACCAACTGGTGTTGTAGCTTAGGATCCATCTGAAACCGGGTAGACCGGCTGCCAGGCGAAGCCAGAGCGGTCTTGTCGGGGTATTAACTATAAATGTTAACACGCCCGGCCCGGCTAGGCAAACACGGGTAGAGTAAACACAAACCGGGTCCCCTCGCCAGGCTGGGATTCCACCCAGACGCGTCCGCCGTGGGCATCGACAATCTGTTTAACGATGGACAGGCCCAAGCCGGTGCCTCCGATCTTGCGAGTGGCGGTGTTGTCGACCCGGTAGAATTTTTCAAACAGCCTGCCGGCGGCCTCCGGGGCAATCCCGATGCCCTGATCGGCGACGGAGAACACCACCATCGCTCCGTCGAGGCGGGCTTCGAGCTTAACGGCGCCGCCTTGGGGTGAGAACTTCACCGCATTCGACATTAGGTTGGTGGTGATTTGGCGCAGGCGGTCCACATCGGCCCGGACTTCCGGCAAATCCTGCGGATAGACCACCTCGAACGTATGAATAGGACTGGTGGGCCGGAACAGCGCCGCTGAGTCCTCCAGAATCTGGGGCAGACGGACCTTGGAGAAATGATAATCCTGACGCCCGGCCTCCATACGTTGCACGTCCAGGAAATCGTTGATCAGCTTGGACAGGCGCGTAGACTCGCGAAGAATGATCTGGATAAACTTCTTCTGCTTTTCGGGGGGATACTCGCGTTCTAGCATCAGTTCGGCAAACCCGCGCAGGCTGGTCAACGGCGTCCGTAACTCATGACTTACCGTGGAGACAAACTCGTTTTTCATGCGCTCAGCCTCCTTTTGGTGCGAGATGTCGGAGACGATCGCGACGAAGTTGGCCGGACGATTTTGCTCATCGCGAACCGGCGTGATCACAATCCTAACCCAGACCGATTGGCCGTCCCGGCGGTAAGCCTTCATTTCCACGGTCAGCGGCTGGCAATCCTCAAAAGCGAGCCGCAGGCGGTCCAGCGCATCCTTGGCCGTGTCCGGTCCGCTCAGCAGCTCAAGGCCCTTACCCAGGGCTTCGGCCTGCGAAAATCCGCTTAACGTTTCAAAACCCTGGTTGACGAACGTGATGGGGTTGCCGGGCCGGGTTGAATCGGTGATCAGAATCCCCTCGCTCGTCGAGGCCATGGCACGGTCACGTATGATCAACTCGGCTTTGGCGCGGCGGCTCGCTGTAACGTCCCGGGCAATGCCGGTGACGCTGGACACCTCGCCGGCCTTCATTTGCAGGGTCAGGCTGCACTCAACAAAGACCCAACTGCCGGAGGCGTGGCGGAGCCGGAACTCAAACGGCGGAACCGGGTGGCCGTGTAGCGTTAACCGAAAAGCCTCCACGGCTTGCCGGCGGTCTTCCGGATGGATCAACCGCAGTACGCGCCGCCCGATCAACTCCTGCGAGAGGGAGCCCGTCAACGCGTCAAACGCTGAGTTGAAGCTTTCGACCCGTCCGGCCGGAGAGACGGCAAAGATCACGTCGCGTACAGACTGCATCAGGGAGTGATACCGTTCCATCGCCTCGCGCAACGCGTCCTGGAATCTCTCTCTGTTCTCGATTTCAGACCGCAGGGTCCCGTTCAACCCCGTCAGCTCCCGCGTTCGTTCCTCAACTCGCTTCTCCAGATCCTCCTTGGCATTCACCAGACTCAGACGAGATTGTTGGCGCTCGAAAACCCGGCCCAACTGCTCACCGATCTGCTCAAACAGCGGCATCAGTTCCGGATCGGGCTGCTGAGCTTCGGTATGGAAGAACTCCAGCACGGCCTTGCATTCTTGAAACGACTTAACCGGCAAAACCAACGAGGCCCGCAACTGGCAAGCCGTGGCCTCAGCCGAACAGGATTCCCCGGCGGCCGTGACATCGGGGATCCAGCGCGCCTTGCCGCTCTCGGCCACCTGGGCCGTTGCCCCACACAGCCGATTTCCGGGCAGGCCCGCGGCGTCAATGAAGTTCCCGAACCCATCATCGGGACCGGGACGGCGCCAAACATGAAGATGGGCGCCTGAGCCAATGAGAATGGCATGTGCGAGTGGCCAGCCCAGAAACCTGCAAATCAGCTCAAGGCCGGCGTCAAGCGCTGTCTCCGGATCCTCGGCCAGGTTGGAGGCGGCCGCCACCGCCCGCACCAGCTCCGAACGTTGACCTTCAGCCTCCAGCCAACGCTCGGCCAACTGGCGCTCAGTGATATCGCGCACCACCATTAG
>JAYTKJ010000429.1:0-22717 GCA_043730365.1 Acidobacteriota bacterium
GGCAACTGGCCGAGCATCGCCGAAGGGTTGTGCGTGTGGGTCCTCCAGCCAATCGGGTCCACCTCGCGGAAGATGGCTACGGTTTCCGGGTCCCACACCCACCACATGTTCCTGGCCAACGCCCAGAGCCGCTCTTGCGTGGGTGCGATGAACTTAGACAGCGTTCGCGCCTCAGTAATGACCGGCGCCACCTGAGCGGCCGCCCGCACCAGCGTCGCCACCTCGTCAGGGCGGAAGGCCCTTGGCTCACTGGTCTGCACCACCAGCACGCCCTGCAAGATGCCTTCGTCGATGACCGGGACGCCAAGGAAGGATTGCACAACGTCCTCGCCCGCCTCGGGAAAATATTTAAAGCGCGGGTGATTGCGAGCCTGCTCCACCGCCACCGGCGCCACTTGCTCGGCCACCATGCCGGCTAGCCCTTCGGTTAGGTGCAACCGAAGCTGACCGACACACTCCGGCCGCAGCCCACGCGTGGCCGCCAGCACCATGCTGTTGCGGTCAGGCTCCAGCAAGTAGGCCGAGCAAACCTCCGTTTGAAACCGGTCTGCGATCAGGCCCACCAGCATTGCTAGCTTTTCGGCCGGCATCCCGCCGGACTCGGCCAAGCCACGCACCTGCTCAATGGTCAGAACTTCGTTGAGACCGCTACGGTCTTGTTGACTATTCACCGCGAGAACTCTCCTGCTTGTTTGTTGCTAGACTGACGCCCCGGACAGAGGGGCGGGCGAGACAACGGAAATTTCGGCGCGACGCAGCGTCGATTTTGGTTAGGCGCCTGAAACATCAGGTTCTTTTCAGTGTAGTTCAGGATGGCACGGGACTTGCCAGGCGGCTGATCTACGGATGCTAAACTCAGAGAAATTCGGGAACCCCAATTCGTTCCAGACCTCAGAGGCCACGTCGCCGTAGATGGCCCCATCAGGAGAGGACTTCTCAGTCAGCATGCAGACGGCCGCCATTCCCTACCGGGTAGCAGACTTCCTCCAGCAGCACCCACCCTTCCAATTCATGGACGAACACGCGCTCGTCGCTCTCGCCGCGCGGGGCCGCGTAAAATTCCATGAGCCCGACGAATACATCTGCTGGCAGACTTCTCCGCACGCCCCTTTTGTTTACGTGATCCAGCAAGGCTCGGTCTCGCTGTGGGACGAGTCCGCCGATCCTCCCGTCTTGCGCGACATACGTGGCGCCGGGGACATGATCGGCATCGAGCGCTTCAACGGGGCTCCCACCAGTCTCCACTCGGCCAAGGCGGCGAGCGAAGTCGTGATCTACGCGCTGTACGCGGCGGATCTCGAACCGCTGCTTGCCGGTAACCCGGAAGCCAGCCAATATGTAGCCGCCTTTGCCGACGTCACCGCCGGGTACATGCATGCCGGTGAGCGTCCGCCTGCCCATGAAATATTTCTGGCCGACCTCCTGGGCGACCAACTTCCCATTCAGTGCCCTGCCTCGACATCCATTCACGAAGCAGCGACGTTGTTCAGTGAATCCGGCGCGCAAGTCCTCGCGCTCACCGAAAGAGGGTGCCTGGCTGCACTCCTTACCCCCTACGACCTTGTCGGTTGGATCGCCGGTGGCGCCCTGAACCCCGCACAAGCTGCTCTCAACATCGCTCGTGGCGGGGAAGTCACCGTGTCTCCCGAAGCCTTGGCCAGCCATGCCGTGCTGGCGATGGCCGAAGCTCGCGCCAGCACCGGCGCGTTGACCAACGACGGCTCCCGGCACTCAACCGTCCAACGCACGTTCACCGCCGCCAGCCTTGCTCCGGCCTTTGGCGATCACCCGATCACGGTCCTCCAGGAGATCGCCACGTCATCCAGCATCAGATCGCTTGGCGCACTCAACGCTCGCGCCCGCGCGTGCATACTCGGCAACCTGACCGGACCATCGGCGCTGGATTGGCTCGCACCCTGGGCGGATCTGGTGAACCAGCGGATCCTCGAGCGATTGCTCCAACTCATCGGGGGCTGCCACCCCGAGCGACTCTGCTGTTTTTACGGCGCCGCCGGACGCGGTGAACTCCTCACAGCCGCCGCTCCGCAGATTGCCATCGTCGGGGCCGCGCCCGCTGGGCTTGAAACCGCGCTCGCCGAGTGCGGCTACCTTGCGCCGGAATATCCCGCCGACACCGCGAACCTTGACGAGTGGAAGGCTCGCTTCTCCGGTTGGATTCGCGATCCGATCGGCACGCAGGTCTATCGCTCACGTCCCTACTTCGATCTACGGCCTGTTCACGGACCAGTTCACATCTTTACCGCACTGGAATCACACATCCGCGCCGAACTGGCGGCCGAGCCGGCTTTCCTAGGCATCCTGGCCAACGACTGCCTCTCCAGTCTCCCGCCGCTGACTTTCTTTCGCGATCTGGTAGTAGAGGAGTCCGGTGAGCAGACCGAGGTCTTTCGGTTGGAAGGCAGCGCGTTGCAGCCGCTCGTAGACGTCGCCCGAGTTTTCAACCTCGCCTCCAGCGTCCCACTCGGCGCCTCCACGCGCGAACGCTTCCTCCGGGGCCGGCGCCTGCTGCCCGAGCAGGAGTCCGTGTTCCGCGAAGCCAGCGAGACGATGCAGGTCATGCTCTTTCACCAAGCTCGAGCCGGACTCCGCCTGCGCTCGAGTGGCGCCGAGTTGCCCCTCTCTATCTTGAGTCGGCACGACCGGCAAGTGCTGAAGAGCGGCTTTCGTTCAATCCACAAACTGCTGGCGTGGACCGCATCGGGCGATTGGCTGGAGGGGCTTTGAACTGGGCTCCCGAAACTCCTATCGAGCAGGTCCGCTTTGTAGTTCTCGATTCGGAGACCACCGGACTCAACCCGCGCAAGGACCGCCTCGTGACCATCGGGGCCATTGCCGTGGTGAATCATGAAATTCTGATCGAGGATTCCTTCGAAGCGTTGCTAAAAGTGGAGTACAACTCGAGCGCGGTGACGGTCCATGGCGCCACTCGCGAAGCCAGCCTGGCCGGACTCGACGAACCGGAGGCGCTCCAGCAATTCCTGGCGTATTTAGGCAACGGCGTCATCGTCGGTCATCACCTCAATCACGACGTCGAAACTTTCAATGCCGGATACGAACGGCACTTTAATTTTCGAATGGAGAACTTTAGCCTGGACACGATGGCACTCGCGCTACACCTGGAACGCGACGGCGCCTTCAGCGGCCGCGACCCGTTCCAGCAGTTCTCCCTTGACGGGTTGTGTACGCTCTTCGATATCGTCCCGCACGACCGCCACACCGCTCCCGGCGACGCGTTCATGACCGCGTTAGTATTCCAACGCCTCCTGCGTTTGGCCGTCAAGCACCAGCGGAACACTCTGGCCCGCCTGCTGGAGCCCTTCGAGCCCTAACCCACTGGCGCCATGACCGGACGCCGCACTGCCATGCCTGATACACTCGGGAGGAAAAAATCGCCGGTCCGGGCCGCGGGGCCGAAGGGACAAACCATGTGGAATGACGCAGAACTACAGCGCGATGTCGAGAATGAGATTAGCTGGGAACTCGGCGCGGGCCTCACGCAGATCAGTGTCGCGGTCAAGGGCGGAGCCGTAGAACTGGCTGGACACGTCGACAGCTTCTGGGAAAAGTGCGCCGCCGAGCGGGCCGCCTGGCGTGTCGCTCACGTCCACCAGGTCACCAGCGGAATTCGCGTGATCGTCCCGTTCGAAAAGCAGCGGAGCGACGACGATATCGCGCTCGCGGCGATGAGCAACCTCGAATGGAACGGGCTGGTGCCGAAGACGGTCGAGGTCCAAGTAACGGATGGGTGGGTCACCCTTTCCGGCAGCGTCGAACGGCAACAGCAGAAGGAAGAGGCCGCGCGGGCGCTGTGCACCCTCAACGGCATCACGGGCATCCACAATGAGATTGTCATCCAGCCCTCCGCCACTCTCTCCGAAGTGAAAGCGCCCATTGAGGCCGCCCTGAAACGTAGCGCGCTTGTCGACAGCAATCGCATCAAGGTGCATGTAGCCCATGGTGTCGCCAGCCTGCGCGGCACGGCTCGCTCGCATGCCGAGTACGAGGAAGTGATGCACGCCGCTTGGGCCGCTCGCGGCGTCACCAAAATTGAAGACCACATCACCGTCGGCTCTATCAAGGGTGATTAGACTACCGCGGCCGGGGCGTTACACTGAACGCTATGTCCATCACGCGCCGCCAGACGCTACTCGCTCTCGGAGCCGCCGCTCCCGCATGGTCCGCTGCAACCGATTCGAAGGCTGACTCGCGGCTCAAGGCGGCCAAGCGCGAACCTACGCGCGCCGGCTGGATCATGTTACGCCTCGCCGGGTCTCCACGCGACCTCGGCTTGCAGCACGGCCATCTCCTGGCGCCAGAGATCGCCGATGCGCACAAGACCGTCAAGTTCGCTCTCTGTCACGACACCAAGAAGGACTACGCCTACTTCCGTCATGCCGCCGGCAACGTGTTGTGGCCCAAGGTGACCGGCGAATACCGCGACGAGATCGAAGGCATTGTCGAGGGCGTCAAATCCCGAGGCGTGGCGCTCGACGCGGCCGACATCGTCTTTCTCAACGCCTGGAACGAACTGGTTCCTTACTATGTGACCTGGTTCGACCGTAAGCAAAAAACTACCGGCACGCCCAAACTCACGGCGCCCGAACATTGCAGCGCCTTCGTCGCCACTGGTTCCTATACCAGGGACGGACGGCCAGTGATGGGTCACAACGCCTGGACCGGCTATATGGAAGGCCAACGTTGGAACGTTATCTTCGATATCCAGCCCGCCAACGGACACAAGATCCTGATGGATGGCTACCCGGGCATGATTCACTCGGGCGACGATTTCGGCTTCAACTCCACCGGCATCATGATTACCGAGACCACCATTTCCGGGTTCGTCGGCTTTGATCCGAACGGCATTCCAGAGTTCGCGCGTGCGCGGCGAGCCATGCAGTACTCGTCCTCGATCGATGACTTCGCCCGCATCATGAAGGATGGCAACAACGGCGGCTATGCCAACACGTGGCTGGTGGCGGACTGCAAGACGAACGAAGCGGCCAGCCTCGAACTTGGCCTGAAGAATGTCACCTTGAACCGAACTAAGAACGGCTGGTTCTCCGGCTCAAACTATCCCGTCAACCCAAAGCTCATCGCTGAGGAGACCGAAGATTTCGATGTCAAAGATTTAGGGCTCAGCGCGAACGCCAGGCGCGTGCGATGGCAGCAAGTGCTGGAAGAAAACAAGGGCCGCATCGACGTGGCGGCGGGCCAGCGATTTCTGTCCGATCACTATGATTCGTTCGACAAATCGACCAGCCCGAACGAGCGCACGCTGTGTGGTCATATTGACCGGTCCTCGCGCGGCGTCAAGAACTGGCAAGCCCCGTGGGCACCGGCCGGGGCAGTGCAAAACAAAGTGGCCGACGCGGCCATGGCCGAACGAATGACCATGGTGGCGTCCAACGGCCACTCCTGCGGCCTCGACTTCCACGCCGCGTCCCACCTCCGTGAGCATCCCGAGTTCATCCACCTGCGCGGGCTGCTGCGCGACATGCCCTCTCAACCGTGGACCGAGTTCGCCGCGCGGCGGTAATCCCGAACATGGCGAAAATGACTCCGCCCGCCAAACTCCGCTTCACCTGCCAGCCCGGTTGCATCGCTTGTTGCGATGTTGAGGGCTATGTCTATCTCAGCGAAGACGATCTGCTCAAGGCGGCCAAGTTCCTCAAGATGACGGCGGCTGCTTTCGAGGCCAAGTATATCTACCGCACTGCGCACCAGATTCGGCTCCGCAAACCGCCAGACCGGCAATGCAGTTTCCTCTTGGAAGGTGGCTGTTCAATCCATCCGGCCAAGCCCACGCAGTGCCGCTTGTTTCCGTTCTGGCCCGAATACGTGGAAGACCGCGAGGAGTGGCAGCACCTCAAGAAGCGCTGCCCGGGCGTGGGAAAAGGCGAGTTGATCCAGATTGGCACGGCCATGGAAGTGGCCAGCGAGATGAAGACCGCCTATCCGAGTTTCTACAGCGAGTGGGAGTGAACCGGCGGCGGCGCGGCGGCGGCCTGGCGTAGCTCGCGGGCTTCGGCCATCACGCGCTCGATCGCCGCATCCTTGATCCCCTCGTAGCCGCGGATACTGTCCGGCAGTTCGATCAACCTGCGCGCCTGCTCGGGGTCGTCCATTCGTAGCGCTGCTTCAACCAATTCTTTGTACCAGTCCACCAGCGCTCGCTCCCGCCGGCGGTGCGCGCTGTAGCGGAAGACGTCGAGGAGGCTGCCGCGCACTCCCCGCATGGCTGCCATCCAGCGCAACGGCCACTTGAACCAGGCGCCCAACTGCAGCTTCCGTTGCAAGCCCCATGCGCGCAGTAGCGGCGGATGGAGGTTGTAGCCAATCGATTCCACGGCTTCCCACTGCTGGTGCAAGCCCTGCTCGAACTCGGGCTGGGTGAGCAGCCGCGCCACTTCGTACTCGTCTTTTACTGCCATAAGGCGGTAGAGACGAAGCGCGACGGCGTCGGCAAGGTCGGGCCGGCTGGTGCGGACGCGCTGAATGAATGCTTGATGTTGACCGGCATAAGCCGCTGATTGATAGGCGGTTAGCTTCGAAACATAATCGATCGCCGCCGTTTCAAACGGAGCGGGCGATCCCTGTGGCAATGGCGGCGTCCGGCCGAGTCCGAACGCGCGCAGGTTGCGATCCACTTCGGCGCCGTTCAACCGGATGGCGGCTTCGATCGAGACCAACGAAATCGGCAGCAGCCCAGCCTGCCAAGCCGCCCCGAGCACAATCATGTTGGCCATCATATGGGTGCCGAAGTAGCGCTCGGAGAGTGCCGAGGCATCAAGGTAGAGATTGAAATCACGTCGCGTACAAGCCTCAATCCGCTCAAGTTGCCGGGCCGGATCGCCCAGCGGCAGCCGCTTCCGTGTGGATTCAGCCGTTGGCGTCAGATGCGTGTTCAGCACCGCCGCTGTCCTGGTTGAATGGGCGCTTTTGAGGTTGTCCAACGCCAGCACGCCCAGCAAATCGTAGCCGAGAATCAGGTCTACGCTGCCTGCATTCGCGCGCGGAGAGGAGGCCACGGGTTGGCGGCTCAGCATCAGATGCGACACGACCGCCCCGCCCTTCTGCGCCAGACCCGTCTGGTCAAGCGACAAAACATGCAGCCCGTCCATCGTGGCGGCCGCGGCCAAAATGGCGTTGACGGTGACGACGCCGGTGCCACCGATACCCGGGCTTAGGATGCGATAGCCGCTCACACCGATCTCGGCCATGCGCGCCGGCGGCGCGGCATTCATCACGGGCAGGTCCGCTGGCTTTGGCTTTCGCAGTCCGGTGCCAGGCTTCAGGTTGACGGTGACGAAGGAGGGGCAATCGCCCAGCGCGCAGGCATAGTCCTTGTTGCAAGTGGGCTGGTGGATACTCATCTTCTGGCCTAGGGCCGTCGCCACCGGATGCAGACTCGGGCAGTTGGATTCCTTCACGCAATCGCCGCAGCCCTCGCACACCTCTTGGTGAATCACCAGACGCTTGGCCGGTTCGGCATACTTACCGCGCGAGCGCAGACGCCGCTTCTCGGCCGCGCACTCCTGCTCAAAGATCAGCACCGTCACACCGGGAGTCTTTTCCAGATCCCGCTGCACGCTCTCCAGTTCGTCCCGTTCATGGACCGTGCAGTTGCGGGCCAACGCGCCTGGGTCGCGATATTGCGAGGTGTCTTCAGCCAGGATCGCGATGCGCTTCACGCCCTCGGCTTCCAGCTTCCGCGTTAACGCCGGCACCGGAATCGCACCAACCGCATCCTGGCCGCCGGTCATGGCCACGTGGCCGTTGTAGAGAATTTTGTAGGTGATGTTGACGCCCGCCGCGATGGCCGCCTGCAGCGCCAGTGAGCCGGAGTGGAAGTACGTGCCGTCACCCATGTTCTGGAAAATGTGATCGCGCTCGACAAACGGCGACATCCCAAACCACGGAGCGCCTTCGCTGCCCATGTGCGCGGCAAACGAATAGCCTCGGCCGGCGTCTTCCAACAGAAAGCCCATCCCGGCGCAGCCGATGCCACCGCCCACCACCTGATCCGGCGCCATCAGTGTGCTTCGGCTATGCGGGCACCCTGAGCAGTAGCTGGGCGTGCGCAGAATGCTGATCTCTCGCGGCCGCCGGTGAATCTCGCTGAGCCGTTCCAGGCGCGCCGTCAGGCCGGGCCAAGGTGGCAGCACGCGCCCCAGCGCTTTCAGAATCAGGTCCGGCTCCAGCTCAGCCGTCGCCTGCAGCAGCGCCTCGCCTTTCTCATCGAATTTGCCCACCACGCGCGGGCGATGGGCCGAATTGTAGAGTGACTCGCGAAGCTGCAGTTCAAGGAAGCTGCGCTTTTCTTCAATCACCAGGATCGTGTCTAGCCCGCGCGCGAACTCTTCCACGAAGCCGGGCTCCAAAGGATACGTCATGCCGAACTTGGCAATGCGAATCCCCATGGCTTCCAGATCCGCATCGCCCACGCCGCAATCGGCCAGCGTCTGCCGTAGATCGTAATAGCTCTTGCCCGCGGTCGCGATGCCGATGCGCGCGGCCCCACCCGTCGCCCCAAAGAGCTTGTTGATCGGATTCGCCCGCATGAAATCCAGCACGGCGGCAATCCGGCGCACGTTGGTTTCATGCTCCAGCATCAGGGCGATACCGGGCACCAGCCGCGCGTCGCTGTGCTTGCGATAGCCACCGGCAGGCTCGATGAAGCGGTGGCGCGACAGATCGACATCGAGCGTACCGCCACCATCGCAAGTCTGCGTGAGCAGCTTCATCGACGCCCACGCGCCGGAGTAGCGCGACAACGCGATCGCGTAAAGACCATAGTCCAAAATCTCTTGCGTGTTGCCCGGAAACAGGATCGGGATGTTGACGTTGTAGAGTGAAAAATCGCTTTGATGCGGGATCGACGAACTCTTGCAGGGATGATCGTCGCCGGCCAGCAGCAGCGCCGCGCAGCGTCCGGGTGAGCCCGCCAGATTGCCGTGGCGAAGAATGTCGCCAGACCGATCGACCCCTGGCCCCTTGCCGTACCAGATGCCGACCACGCCGTCCACCTTCGGCTTACCACGCTCGCCCAGCACCTCAAACATCTGCGAGCCGTAAATCGCCGTCGCCGCCAGATCCTCGTTGAGTCCAGGTTGAAAATGAATCTCGAGCGGCTTGAGTTGGGCCGAGGCGCGCTGCAGCGCAAAATCATAGCCACCCAGCGGCGAGCCTTCATAGCCGGTGATGTAGCAGCCCGTGCGCAGCCCGGCTAGCCGGTCCAGCCGCATCTGGTCCATCGGCAAGCGGACCAGGGTCTGGATGCCGGTCATGTAGACCCGGCCCGATTCGAGTGTGTACTTGTCGGTGAGATTCACGTTTTGGTCAGTCGCTTCATTGGTAATGATATCCTTGCCTGGACCATATGGCGACCCGTACACGTTACAAGGTGCTGGCTCTTTGCGTGATGCTGGCGGGCATCACCTACCTCGATCGCATCTGCATTTCCATCACTCGCCCGCGCATGCAGGAAGAGATGGGCCTGTCGGCGACGCAGATGGGTTGGGTCTTCGCAGCCTTCCAACTGGCCTACGGCTTGTTCGAGATTCCCTCCGGACATTGGGGCGACAAGATCGGTACACGAAACGTCCTGACGCGCATCGTGCTGTGGTGGAGCACCTTCACGATGCTCACCGCGATGACGTTCAATTACTCGTCTCTCCTGGTGATCCGCTTTCTGTTCGGCATTGGCGAAGCCGGCGCGTGGCCCAACGTGGCCCGCACGTTCTCGCGCTGGTTTCCGGTGCAGGAGCGCGCCACCGCGCAAGGCATCTTCTTCATGGGCGCGCATCTGGCCGGCGGGCTGACGCCGCTCCTGGTGACTTGGCTGTTGCACTTCATGCACTGGCGCTCGCTATTCCTGCTCTTCGGCAGCCTCGGCTTTGTCTGGGCCTTCTTTTGGTATCGCTGGTTTCGTGACGAGCCCGCTGCCCATCCGGACGTCTCGGCCCAAGAGCGCGCGCTGATTGAAAAGGGACGGGCGCCACAGGCCCGGCACGATCTGACGTGGGCTCGCTGGAAAGTCTTGTTGGCAAACCCCAGCGTGCTGGGCCTTTGTGGCATGTACTTCACGCAATCCTACGGCTTCGCCTTCTACGTCTATTGGCTGCCGGAGTATCTGAAGACCGCGCGCGGGTTCCAGGATCCAACCACCCTCGGCCTCATGGCGGGTATGCCGCTGACGTTCAGCGTGGCGGCCGATCTTTTCGGCGGGTTGACGGCCGACAAGCTCTCGCGCCGTTTCGGCTTGCGCCAGGGCCGGGTAATGGTTGGGCTGGGCTCGCTGCTGCTCGCTGGTATTTTTCTGATCTCCGGCGTCTGGGTGAGCAATAACTATTTGTCGGCATTCCTGATCGGCCTGTCCGGCGCAATGGGAGCCTTTCTGCTGGGCGCAGCCTGGGGAACGTGTCTCGATATCGGCGGCAATCATACGGGCGTGGTCAGCGCGGCCATGAACACCGCCGGACAAGTAGGCGCTTTCCTGAGTCCGCTGGTGATACCTTATTCGATGAAAGTGATGGGGAACATGAATGTCGGCGCCTATATCGTCGGCGTCCTCTATCTTTTCGGAGCGCTGTGCTGGCTCGCTGTCAATCCCACCAAACCGATCTGGCCGGCCGAACATGTCGAGGCTCGGTGGTGAGGTGAAACCTCGAGTCGCCTCGGTCGACGCCCTGCGCGGGCTGATCATGATCATCATGGCGCTGGACCACGTGCGCGACTTCTTTCATTCCGCCGCCATGAAGTTTCAACCGGATGATCTGACGCGCACTACAACCGCGATCTTTCTCACCCGCTGGATCACTCATTTCTGCGCGCCGGTCTTCGTGTTCACAGCCGGAACAGCCGCGTACTTCCTGCTACAGCGGGGCCGCACCAGGGGGCAGGTTTCGCGTTTCTTGTGGACCCGCGGCTTGTGGCTGGTCTTCCTCGAACTCACCGTCGTCCGGTTCGGCCTGCTGCTCGCCGGCGCGCCCGGCGTCTTCATTCTCGAAGTGATCTGGGTGCTGGGCGTCTCCATGATCATCCTGGCGGCGCTGATTCATCTGCCGCTTCGCTTGCTCACCATGCTGAGCTTGGCAACGATCGCGCTGCACAACCTCGCCGACCCCATCACAGGCGGCGGGCTCTGGAACATCGTCCACGTGCAAGGTGGGTTCAAGCTCGGATCGCTGTTCGTGGTGGCCGCCTATCCGCTCGTGCCGTGGTTTGCGGTGATGGCGGCTGGCTTCTGCTTCGGCCACCTCTTCGAGCTCGACGAACCAACGCGGCGCACGCTCTTCACCCGCATCGGTCTCGGCCTCACCGCGGCGTTCTTGGCGTTACGCTTCCTCAACATCTACGGCAACCTGACGCCATGGAACGGCTCGGCGCTCTCGTTCCTGAACTGCACCAAGTACCCGCCCTCACTCGATTTTCTCCTGATGACGTTGGGGCCGGCGATCCTGCTGCTGGGCTGGCTTGAACGTCCACCAGCGCTGCTGCTCACCGTCGGGCGCGTGCCGCTGTTCTACTTCATCGTGCACCTCTACCTCATTCATGCGTTGGCCAAGGTGGCGGTGGCGATGCAGCTTGGACGAACGGATCTACTCTACTCACTGGCGCCCTCGATGGCCTTGCCGGATCGGCCCGCCGAATACGGCTTTCACCTGTGGGTGGTCTATCTGGTCTGGATCGCCGTCGTGGCCATGCTCTATCCGTTGTGCCGCTGGTTTGGCGAATTGAAGCAACGCCGCACCGATTGGTGGCTCAGTTACTTGTAGAAGCTCGGCCTCGGTACTGAGCCGTGGCCGCAAGGGAGCGGTCTTCTTCTACTTGGCTCAATACTCTTCACTTAAGCTAGAACCAAAGCCCTAACGGGCGGACCGTTGACCAGTTCCTCTACGCTGTGCCGTTGATCGTGAGCTATTAGATAGACTGGGATATGACGACAAACAGAATGGGGGACTGAGGCGGAATCGTGAAGGTCCGTGACGTGCTGAAAATGCTCCGGAGGGAAGGCTGGGTTCTGAGAAACCAGGAGGGCAGCCACCGTCAGTTCATCCATCCCGACAAGCCGGGAAAGGTTACGGTCGCTGGACACGAACCCGACGAGATACCACCGAAAACGCTGAAGTCTATAATGAAGCAAGCGGAGATTCTATGAATAAATTCCCGGTACTTTTCGAAAAGTCTTCGACCGGCTACGGGGCCTACGCACCCGATCTTCCAGGTTGTGTTGCGACTGGTCGCACCCTGGAAGAAACCAGGGCACGAATGGCGAAGGCCATGGAAATGCACCTCTCATCAATGCGCGAAGACGGCGACGCGATTCCCGAACCATCGCACTTCGAACTGGTGGAAGCCGTCTAGCGAAGTCTAGCCATCCCTTCGCCGTCCGCACTGGGTTGAACTGTAGGTCAATGTTGATGCTGGGCGGCGATAATTTAGGATCGACGCCGCACCAGAGAATCGGGCGGCGCTGGGATCGCGGGTGAGCATGACGTCAGGGTGGATCTATCGCGCTAGGCGCTTCCGCGCGGTTACTTCGATTTCAATTTTCACTCTTGGGTCAACCAACCCTGCGCTCATCATCGTGGCGGCTGGGCGACTCTCTCCGAAGTGTTTTCGCAGAGTTGGCCAGCAGGCCTCGAAATCTGCTGCACACGGCAGGATATAGCGGACCCGAACCACATCCGCAAAATCGGCGTTTGCTTGGCTCAACGCCGAGGCGATGTTTTGCATGCATTGTTCAACCTGAGAAACAACATCGTCGGCAATAGTCATCGTTCGATAGTCAAAGTCTGTCGTACCGGACACGAAGATCCAGTCGCCGTCGACAACAGCGCGGGAATAACCGATTTCAGATTCGAACTTGGACCCCGATGAAATCAGGTGCCGCATAAACCTTTTGGGGTCTCAGCATATCCTTCGCCGTGCCCGCGCTGCAACAGGGCCGGATAAGTCGCGCAGGGACACTTGAAGTGGTACGTGCGGCGACACCGCACTATCCGCAGCGCCCCTTCCATGATTGAGTTGCCCTGTACAAGCAGTTATCTGGACAGCATTGCTACTAGGCTCCGCCCGCCGGCGGCTCATTGACCTCGAGCCCCACCGCGCGCATCAGCGCCAACGCATTCCCGCGCTGCACCACGCCGGGCCGCAGCTTGTAGTCAAACAGCACTTCGCCATCTTTGATCGTGTCGGCCAGATTCACGTTCGCCGCGCGCGCGCCCATGCGGTCAGCCACCTGCGTCAATGCCAGATCATGCGTGGTGGCCAAACCCACCGCGCCGCGCGCCACCAGGCCGTTGAGATAGTTGTCGGCGCCCACGGCACGGTCGTGCGAATTGGTACCACTCAGCAATTCGTCGAGTAGAAACAGCGCCGGCCGGTCTCCACCGGTGAGCTTCTGAATCTGCTTAAGCCGCAGGATCTCGGCGTAGAAGCGGCTGCGCCCTTCCAGCAGCGAGTCTGTCGCGCGGATCGAAGCACCAAGCGCAAATGGAGAAAGCGTCAGGCGTCGCGCGCGCACCGGCGCGCCGGCCCAAGCCAAAATCGTGTTGAGCCCCACGGCGCGTAGCAGCGTGCTTTTGCCGGACATGTTCGACCCGCTGATCAATATCAGCCGCAACTCATCGCCGAAGCGCAAGTCATTGTCGACCGCCTTGCTTTCCGCAATCAACGGATGCGCCAGGCCCTCGGATTCGAAGCGGCTGCCCTCGCCCAGCAAGGTGGGAAAAACCGCCGATGGATGCTCATAAGCAAAGCCCGATAGCGATGACAGCGCCTCGAGTTCGGCAACGGCGTCAATCCACCGCCCCAGTGCTGCGCCGTTCCGCCGACGCCACATTTCAATGCGCCACGAAAATTGCGGGAGCCACAGCATATAAAACGCTGGAGCCGCAAACATCTGGTTACGCCCGCTGTCAAGCAACTCCACCATCCGCTCAAGCCGCGCGATTTCCTTTGACGCGCCTTCGAGGAGCGCACGCAGCGAGACCAGGCGCGGGGCCATGAGTTGCTCGCCTTCGAGCCGATGCATTAGCGCGCCGAGCAGAGACAAGTCGCGCGGGCGGGCGCCTAACGCGGCGGTGACCGTCATGATCGCGGTGCGGCAAGCCCACGTCAATAACGCGGCGAAGAACACGCCCACCAGCGGAACCTGCGCAGGGCACCAGCCTAGCGCCCATCCAATCAGCGCAATGATATTGAGCCCTCCGAATACTGGCAACAGCCACGCCGCTCCCGGAAAAAAGTTCACCGGTTGAGCCGTGCCCCAGGCGCGCAAGGTTTCAGCATGCAGTTCGGCGCGTGCGGCGTCACCCGCCATCGCCAAATCCTGGCGCAGATCCAAGTGGTCCCGCAGATCCTGCACCGCCAGCTGTCGTGCCAGCGCTTCATCCACACCAGCCGGCGCCTTGAGCCACGCCGCCAGCATCGCCTCGCCCGGCAGTGTGCGAGCTACCGAAATCAACTCAAACAAAGACCCCGCGCCGAACAAATCCAGGTCATCGGCATAGACGTGATTGGCGTCTCGAAAAGCTTCGCCGGCCGAGCCCCGCCCCTGCCAATTGCCATCCACACGCTCCATCCCTCGTTCGTAGTAAGCCGCCACGCGCTCGGCCGCACGCTGCCGTCGCACCAATCGCTCATGCAAAATCGCGAGCACGGAAAACGCCGCCACCGGCAAGAGGATTGCTCCCGGGCTCCACCAGCCGCGCCAAGTTCCATAGGCGGAGACCAGCAAAGCCAAACCGATCAGCCCCCGCCAGGTGCTGAACTGGTCCGATTGTGCCGCGTGCCGCCCGGCTTGCGCGCGCCATTGGTCGCGGCGGCGTTCGTACTCTGCGTGAGGATTCGTCAATGCCAGATGATACAATAGCGGGCTCTGTACCCATTATGAAACTAGTGACTTTCGTTCGACCCGGCGGACTTCCTGAACCGGGCCTCCTCAATGGCAGCCAGATCACTCCGCTCTCCGGCGCGGGGTTTTCGAGTGTCATTTCGATCATCGCCGGTGGCGCTGACGCGCTCAAGCGCATCGCGGCCGTCAACGCTCCTGACGTGCCGCTGAAATCGGTGAAGCTGATGTCGCCGATTCCCCGCCCGCCCAAGATTATTTGCGTGGGCCTCAATTACCGGGACCATGCCATTGAATCGAACATGGCGATCCCCAAGACCCCCACGATCTTCTGCAAGTTCCCCACTTCGGTGATCGGAACCGGCGACACGATCGTACTGCCCAAGAAATCCACGCAGCCCGATTACGAAGCCGAGTTCGCCGTGGTCATCGGCAAGGGCGGCCGTTACATCAAGGCGAAAGACTGGCAGAAGCACGTGTTCGGCTATTGCAATCTGCATGACGTCAGCGCGCGTGACTTCCAACTGGCCACGTCGCAGTGGACCATCGGCAAGACGTTTGACACCTTCTGCCCGATGGGCCCGTTCATCGCCACCGCCGATGAGATCAAGGATCCACACGCCCTCGACATCAGCCTGACGCTGAACGGCAAGGTGCTGCAGAAGTCCAACACCAAGGAGCTGATCTTCGGTGTCCCGGCGCTGATCGAGCATCTTTCGTCGGTCTTCACGCTCGAACCCGGTGACATTATTTCCACTGGCACGCCGGCCGGAGTGGGCTTCGCCCGCAAGCCACCCATCTACCTGAAGAAGGGCGACACGGTGGTCGTGAAGGTCCAGGGGCTCGGCGAATTGAGCAACCCGGTCACGGTCGAAGACTAAGGTCGAGTGGGGCGGCAATACTGGTTTCCCGAGTACTACGCCAGCGCGGTGCAGCGGCTGCGCGTGCCGCTTGGGTTCGCACTGATTGCCGCCTACCTCCTGACTGCGGCGCCCGGCCGTTGGTCCATCGCGATGGGGCTGCCTGTTGCGCTGGCCGGCGTGGCGATTCGCGCTTGGGCGGCCGGCCATTTGGCCAAGGATGAAACGCTGGCCACCAGCGGCCCCTTCGCCTTCGTGCGCAACCCGCTCTACCTCGGCACCCTCATTGCTGCCGTCGGGTTTGGGCTGGCGTCGGGCGTCTGGTGGTTACCGCTTTTGTTCCTGCTGATATTCGTGCTCGTCTATTTCCCGGTGATGGAACTGGAAGAAAAGCACGTGCTGAAGAACTTCCCGGGGGCCGCAGGATATGTCGAGCGAGTCCCCCTGCTCTTGCCCACCCAACCTCCGCTCCATTCCACCACACGCTTCTCCTGGCCGCTCTACGTCAGGAACGAGGAGTACAAGGCGCTGGGCGCCTTCGCCATCGCCGCGGCTTTCCTGGCCTGGCGCGCCGGCTGGCTTGGAATCTGACGGTTCGAACCGCCTGCAGATCAGCGCCGTAGGTGACGGACTGCCGCCAATACGAGCGCGAACGCTCCCAAAAGCAACACCCCGTCGATACAGGCAAAGATCCGGTTCCAGTCCGTTGCCAACCATTCCTCGCGCAACCGGTAGCCCCCGACCAACAAGGCAACCATCGAAAACGTTAGATAGTAGACTGCCTCCGAGAGCTTAAGAAAAGGCATCGGATGCGCGGCAAACCCGCTTTGCCTGGTTATCGTTTCGCCGGCCACACTTTGTAGCCGCTCCTCTAGAGTTCGAATGTAGCCAGCTTCCCTGGCCACAACCACCGAGCGTTGGCAAGCCTGTAACAGCGCGGTGAGCCAGCAAAACCACAGCAGCGTGCTAAGCAGCTCGGCGGGCGCCGTGAATTCCGTAATATTGTAAGCTTTCGCAATCTGCTCGACCAATTTCGGAGGAACCCGCAGCGGCAGCAACAGGAAAAACGCGAAAAGGAAGGTCGCGCCGATGAGATAGTAGCGCCACTGAAGTTGTCCAGCGATGAAGGCCCGGCTGTCGCGGATCTCGCCCAAGAGCAACTCGGCCCGCTGTTTATCGTCGATCATCTCGTCCAGTAGATCATAGGTTCATCCCGTGGGGCTGGCCATAGGCGCGGCCAATTCGCTACTGCGGGAATCCGCGAGGGCAACTGCCGCCGTACTGACATCATGGCCGAAGTGTTCATCAGTGGAGGCACCGGATACCTGGGCGGCGAGCTCATCCCCGCACTTCTCTCGCGCGGGCACCAAGTGCGCTCGATCTCCCGTCCGGGGTCCGAAAGCAAGTTGCCGTTAGGCTGCGGCCCCGTCACCGCGAACGCCCTCGATGCGTCATCCTTCGCGGCGGCCATCGCCCCGGCCGACACTTTCATCCACCTCACCGGCACGCCCAAACCCGCGCCTTGGAAAGAGCGGCAGTTTCGAGCCGTCGATCTACCGTCGCTCCGCGCTTCGGCAGATGCTGTCACGCGGGCCGCGACGATTCGTCACTTTATCTACGTCAGCGTCGCGCATCCAGCGCCCATCATGCGAGCCTATATCGCCGTGCGCAGGGAGGCCGAAGAATATCTGGAGCAAGCCGGACTCGTCCGCACGATCCTGCGGCCGTGGTACGTGTTGGGGCCGGGGCATTGGTGGCCCTACGCTCTGAAGCCGTTCTACGCGCTGGCAAGCCGTTCGGAGAAGCATCGTGAAGCGGCGGCACGCCTCGGCCTGGTGACGCTAGGTCAGATGACCGCCACGCTCGTGCACGCGGTGGAGAATCCGCCCACCCGCTACCGGCTGATCGAAGTGCCCGAGATCAGGTCTAGCCTTGACCCGGCGGCCGCATTGCGCAAAAGTTAAGCTGTGACGCCTATCGATGTGCCCTCGCTGCCTCCCAACAACACCACCTACTCTCAAGCCGTGCGGCTGGGAGATCTCATCTTTGTCTCGGGCCAACTCGGCGTGGACCCGGCTACACGCGAGCTGGTGAAGGGCGGGATGCCGGCCCAGACGAGGCAGGCCATCGCCAACATCGCCACCGTCCTCGCCGCCGCCGGGTCCGGCCTGGCGCACGTTGCTCGAGTCAACATCTTCATCACAGACTTCGCCTCGTTGGCGGCCATGAACGCGGTCTACGGTCCGCTGTTCCCGCACCGGCCCGCGAAAACGACCGTCGAAGTATCGAAACTAGACAAAGGCGCTCTCATCGAAATCGAAGTGATCGCTGGGGTTTTGGGCGCATCTGCCGCCGGCAAGGACGCCAAGAGATTCGGCGCCGTGTAGAGGCGGGCCTATTCGTGGTAAGAATGGGAAAATATGGTTCGACTTGAAGCACTACTCGATTCCTGGAAATCCATCCGCCGCGACACTGCCCAGGCGTTGCTTGACATGCCCCCGGCGCAGTCGGCGTTTCAGCCCACACCCGATCTAATGAAGTACCGGGATCTGGCAACGCACATTCTCAACGCCAGTCATGGGATCACGATGATGCTGCTGGGTGGCGAGACAGATTTTGCCGCGCCCGGGTTTCGTGACCGTCTGCGCGAACACTTCCTCGATCTGTCCGCGTTGGACACTGCGGCCCTGGCCGCTCAACTCGACGCGACGCTCGAGGCCGACTCGGCTAGGTTGGCAGCGGCCAGCCCCGAATTTTACGCCCAATTGATGACACGTTTCGACGGCGCGGCCGTCACCAGGCTGGAGATGCTGCAGTTCGCCAAGGAGCACGAATTGACGCACCGGTCGCAGATGTTCCTGTATCTTCGGTTGCAGGGCGTGGTTCCGCCCACGACGCGCCGGCGATTGGCCGCAAAATAGTTATTGAAAAGACTTGCATTCAGGCCGGTGACTTGTATAAAAAGAGAGTCATACCTACTTGCTTGAAATTCGGGAGGCTGTGAAGAAAATATGGTGACGTGTCCAAAGTGCGACTCCGACATCGATGTCGAAGAGGATGAACTGGACGAAGGCGATTCGATCACCTGCGACGAGTGTGGCGTGACGGCCAAAGTGCTTGGTCTGAACCCCCTGGAACTTGAGGTCGAGGGGACCGCTGACGCCGATGACGAAAATGATGATGACGACGACGAGGAGGACGAGGACGAGGAGGACGAAGACGGGGAAGAGGATGAAGACGACGAGGAGGACGATGACGAGAACTGGTAAAGTTTCGCGTCTCGCCGCTTCGCTATTGTCAGTCTGCCTGCTGCTCCTGTTGGCGACGGAGTTCCCCGCCCTGGGCGCGCGCAAGAAGGACAAGATACCCGACACGGCCGCTTCACCCGCGATTCTGGGCGGGACGGTTTTTGGCGGAGCCGGGTTTGCGATCCGCGGCGCAGAGGTGCTGGTTACACGCACTGACGCCAGCGGCGCGCCCCCGGCTGGCAAGAACCAGTGGAAGGTGGCCTCGGACGCCCGGGGTGAGTTCTTCCTCCGGCTGGCCGCCGGACCCGCCAAGTATAATGTGGGTGTACGGGCACCCGGCTTAAAGCCGCAGGAGAAGCAGATTTCGTTCACAGCCGACGAACGGCTGGAACTGAATTTTCTCCTTGAGCCTGCCACGGGGAGCGGAAAATGATTGGTCAGCGTAGACTCAGTTTGGCCACGGTGGCGTTGTTCGCGGCTGCTGCCGGTATCGGCTTGGCCTGGCAGACCGAACAACCCAAGGCCCCGCCCACCGGCAACCGCCGGGACCCTGGATTTTTCGGCGGCGTGGGGCAAAAAAAGGACAAGGGCAAGAAGGACGACGACGAGAACGGTCGCGCCGTTGCCGGTATCGTGCAAAACGAGAATGAGGAGCCGGTTGAGGGCGCCATCGTTCAGCTTAAAGATTCCAAATCGCTGAAGGTTCGCTCTTACATCACCAAGGCCGACGGGGTCTACAAATTCTTCGGGCTCAGCACCAATGCCGACTACGACCTCCGTGCCGACTTCCGCACCCTGGCCAGCGAGAAACGCACGCTCAGCATCTTTGATTCGCGCAAGCAGGCCGTGATCAATCTGAAATTGGCCCCGCGCAAACAAGTCAGCAAGGAAGAAAAAGAAAACCCCAAGTGACGCCGCCGGGCTGGCTCATCCTGCTTGGGCTGGACGCCGCCCTCACTGCGGTTGATGGCAGCCGCCAGACTTTCGACTTCGCTTCATCCAAAGCCACAGCCGTGGTGTTCGTGTCGACCGTCTGCCCCGTCGCCAATGACTACAACCGGCGCCTTGGAGAACTCTGGGTAGAATTCGGCTCGCGCCGTGACGTCAGATTTCTGGTCGTCTACCCCAACAAAACCGAATCGCTGGAGGCTGTGCGTGAACATGCCGCGGCGATGGGCTTCCCCTTCCCGGTCTATCGCGACGACAACAACGTCCTGGCCGACCGGCTGGGCGCCCGCATCACGCCCACCGCCGTCGTGACCAGCCGGGACGGGGCCGTTCGCTACCTGGGACCCATCGACGACGCAGTCAACCCGGCGCGTGTCAAACGGCGCTGGTTGCGCGAAGCGATCCGCTCCACGCTCGCTGGCCGCCTGCGGCGTCCGGTCGTCACCGCGGCAGCGGCCGAGCCCTACGGTTGAACCATCAAGCGAGTGAGGCCGGAGGCCTCGCCACAATGATCCTGGCTGCGCCGCATCTGGCCACGCTCAACTGGCTGGAGCACGGCTTCGGCACCAGCCTCTCCGCCGATTGGCCCCCGGAACCGGACTACGTCAACCTGCGCCAGATCCATTCCGATGTGGTGGTGACGGTGTCGGGTGATCAAGTGCAAGGAATGCTGGGCGAGGGTGACGGGCTCGTTACACGCCAGCCAGGCATTTGGATCGGTGTTCGGACCGCCGATTGCGCGCCCGTGCTCCTGGCTGACCCTGCCCACCAGGCCGTGGGTGTGGTTCACGCCGGATGGCGCGGCACCGTAAACCTGATCGTCAGCCGCACGCTCGAACGCATGGCCACCGAATTTGGCACCCGGCCCGGGGACGTGTTGGCCGCCGTCGGCCCAACCATTGGCGCATGCTGCTATGAGGTTGGCGCGGACGTGGCTCGCCAGTTCGCGCCGTGGTGGCCTGAGCGGGCGGACTTGCAGGGAGGCGGCAGCCAAGCTTGTGTGGACATACCGGCTACGCTCCAGCTCCAATTGACAGGCGCCGGAGTCGATCCCGCCAACATCGCGACGGTCGGTGGCTGCACTCGCTGCGGCGCCACCGGACGCTTTCACTCGTTCCGCCGGGATGGCGTCGCCGCCGGGCGCATGGTCTCAGCGGTTTGCATTCGCCGGCCCTGAAAACACCAAGAGCGCGGCCCTCGCCTGGACCGCGCTCTCTGGTACTATGTTGCTCGTTCGGGAAAGGACGCTTACGCCGTAACCAAACCCTCGTCGAACACTTCCTCGCCGGCCGGATCAGCCTTGCGAGTGTCAGCCAGTTCCTGGCACGAGATGCAGAACTGCGCCCACGGCACAGCAGACAGCCGTTTCGGATTAATCTCCTCGTCGCAGTGCACGCACACGCCGTAGGACCCGTCTTCCAGACGAGCCAGCGCGCCCTTCACCTGGCGTAGGAGACCAGATTCACGATCCAAATTGCGAATGGCTAGTTCGCGTTCAGTTGCCTGCTGAACCTCATCGAGTGCGTCGGCATTCTTCTCGATTGTTATGCCCTCGCGATTCCTCAGCAATCGGCCCAACTCAACCTGCTTGCCGTCCAGAATCTGCTTGAATTTGTGTTGCTCGGTCTTCGTCATTTTTGTTTCCTCCCCTTAGCCCACTGATGACCCCACGCAATTCCGGGGCCAAAGCTCTCTACTCGTTCTTCCTCTTTGCGTTCAGTTCCCTGCTCTTGTATGACGGCGCAAACACTCAAAAGTTTCAATAATCTTAGTGCTGGGCACTAAAGTAATTTACATCTTTCAGTGAAACGGGACGTCCGGGCGAGTCAACGACTCGCTGGCGACCCAGCAGAGATGGGAAAGAGTATAGCAATTTTCGGTCCAAACTTCCACAACTTTTTTCCTTCTGAATCAACCATCTCCCCAAATCGCTGATAGAAGGGGATATCGGCCGTCTGCGCGAAAGACTTTAGGCCGTTCCGCGCATAATGATGAAAGCGACAAAGCGTCCGGTTTTGGGTCAACCAGTACCCAACTATTCCAAAATACGGACACAGTGGCCGGCCGGATTCACCGTCTAATGGATGCCGATGCTTCCAAAGAGCAGGCCCAGTTCACGATCTTCGCCCGGCGGAACTACCGCTTTGTCGAGTTCCAGAACGATGCGAACTCTTTCCTTGCCGGTCGTTTCGGCGGGCAAAGCAAAGTCCTTGATGAACTCAGCGTCCGGCTGATCCAGCGTCACGGGCGGAAACAGGTGCTCGTCCACCCGCACGGTCAGGTGTAGCGGGCCCTTGACGAGGATCTCCTTGGGAAGATAGCCCTGTAGCGTGAGGTGCTGGCCTACCGCGGTTGGGCCTTGCAGCACGACGACGCTGCGGCGGGCCATCCAACGGTTCCGGTCGTCGATCTTGTACCAGCCTTCAATCAGATGGCCGGCGAACAGTGGATTGCCGGCGTCAATCCGCTGAGCGAAGGCCGCCTTGAAACGTGTGCGCGCGATCATCTGATAGGTCTTGGTGACGTTACGGAGCCGCCCGCCTCCAGCCGAATAGACCACTCCCTGTCCCTCGTCGAGCAGGCGCACGACCTGGCCCGCCGGAAAAACAAACGCCGACACGTCGCCCAAGTCCAAATTCTGCTGGATGCTGTCTTCGGCCCCGGGGGCTAGAAAAACATCTTTGAGGTCCAACAAGCGAAAAGGCTTGTCGTTGATACCGGACCAAAATAGATCCGTCGAAACTTCGGTGAGAAGAATCGCCTGCTTGGGATGGAGTTGGCGA
>JAYTKJ010000430.1:0-11620 GCA_043730365.1 Acidobacteriota bacterium
CGGACGATCCGCCGCTGTCTCCATCCTACCAAGCGTGTAGCGGAAATACTGCTTCACCACGCACTCCTGGCACTGTGCGCTCTTGGCCAGCACGGCGCCGAGTTGCGACGGCGAAGCAAACTGGGAATCGGGCAGGCCGGCGACGTATCCGGCCGGATCAATCTCCAGATCCACGGTCTTGAGCGCTCCTCTTTTACGAGCGCCATCTTCACCACGGCGGGTCCCCGCGAATTGGAGTTGAAACTTCTCGCGCCGGGCGCCGATCGCATCGAACCGCTCAAGGCCAAAGCCGATCGGATCGATCAAACGGTGGCAAGTGGCGCAACTGGGATTAGTGGCATGCTCAGACATCCGGTCCCGATTGGTCTGCGGCTTTTCCTCGGTAACGGCGGGCAGATTCGTATTCACGCCGGCCGGTGGCTCGGGCACATGCTGGCAGAGAAACTGCTCCCGCACGAAGAGGCCGCGCGCCGTAGGAGAAGAGTCTTCAGGCTTCGCCGTCAGCGCGAGAAAGAGAGTCTGGCCAAGCAGTCCCGCGCGCTCGGACCCGGCAGGAAACGCCACGCGATCAAATTCCTTCGACGGTGCCGTCACCTTATAGATCGCCGCCAGATCCGAGTTCGCATAGCCGTAGTCGGCCGTGAACAGATCCATGAAGTTGCGATCTTTCCAAACCAGGTCACCGACAAACAGCCGCGCTTCTTCCGTCATGGCAACCGCCGTCTCACGCGTAAACTGCGGGAACTTCCGGCGATCCTTGCTGGCCGTCAGGATGCGATCGAAGCGCATCCATTGACTGACGAATTCACTCAGAGATTCCTGCGCCCGCGGGTGGTCCAGCATGCGCCGGGTAGCCTTCTCGACACCGGGCGGCGTATTGAGCTCACCACGCGCCGCAGCCGCAAGCAACTCTGTATCAGGTGTGCTGTCCCAAATTGCATGCGCCAGGCGGCTCGCCATGACATAGGGCTTCCACTTGGCATCGGAGCTCTCGTCGAGGCGAAACAGAAAGCTCGTGGATTGAAGCATTGCTTCCACCACCAGTTGCGCGCCCTTCACCAAGCCCGGCTCCTTGGCCATCAAGGCCTCGTAGCGTTTCTGTTCGGCCGCCTCCAGCGGACGGCGGAACGCCCTCAGGCCGAACTCGCGAACGAAGCGGGCGCGGCACACCGGTGTTGGCTGTTTGCAGGGAATGAGCCCACGCGTGTCGCCGCCCCGAAAGGCATTTTGCGCCAATCGCTCAGCGGCTGCACTATAGGCCTCGATGAGCAGGGGAGAAAGATTCTGAGACTGGGTCTGGTTGCGGAAGCCGTTGACGAAGTCTTCCGGCGGAAATTGATTGGCGGGTGAAGTCTGATCGCCCAACAGATCGCGCACCGTGTGATTGAACTGACTGTGGGTCAAGCGCCGGAGTTCGGCATGCGGCGCCGCCGGTCCGGAGCTGGTCGACTCTTCCTCGCGATACTTGAGGGCCGAAGCCAACTGAACGCCCGAAAGCACCGTCAGCGTCTTGATCCATTGCTTGATGGCCGCCTCGTCTTCGCTGCCACGCTTAATCCGCTCACCGCCGGAATGCGCGGTCCGGTTCGTCGGCTTGTTCAAGAGCAGCGACGCGTCCGGGCGCTCTTTGTCAATCAGCGTCACGAGGGACCGGCCAAAGGCCTCGATGCGTTCAGGCGCCGCGCCCGCGTCTGGAAAGTGTAACCGTGTGGGAGACGCTACGCCATCTGGGTTGTGGCAGGAGCGGCAGTCAGCCTTTTCGAGCACCTGGAACAGGCCCGAGCCGAATGGACCGGCTTGCGGAAACGCCGTGGCGGCACCGATCATCAAGACAATGGCCAGACGTTTGATCAATACACGCTCCCCTGGCATCATGCTATTACATTTTTGCCTTACGGCGGGAGCGGCACGCTCCCAATCGGCTCAGAAGCCCGCTGGAATCGACTACCCGTTTCCGAGCCGTGACGTTAGGAAGCGGTCTTGGGGTCCTCGGAATACCCGCCTTCAAAAGACAGCGATCGGATTCAACGGCGAGCCAGTAGCGCCCGCCACCGTCAGCGGCGACGTCGTCAGCAGGAAGTCCCAACGCTTCCGCTTCCGCGTTTCCTTGCTGAGCCGTTCCAGGTCGCAGTTGTCGAGGATCGGAGTGCCCATCGCCACGATCGTCAGCGTATGAACCGGCTGGACGATGCCCTCGACGAGCGACGGCTGCACGTCCGAAGAGGCGTCACTGCCGAGCACGGCGATATCGCGCTTGTGCAGCCATGCGACGCTCGAAGCATGGAGCCCCGCGCGTTCGGCCATCGACCACGGCCCCTTGTCAATCCTGCGCGCCCAACGGCCCGTGCGTATGAAAACGACATCGCCGGACTTCACGCGCACCCCGGTCTTCTTCTCCCACGCGTCCAGATCCTCCGGGTAAATGGCCACGCCGGTATCGAGATAGGGCACGCCCTTGAGTTCGGGAATATCGATCAGAATGCCTCGCGCGAAGACTCCGTCGCGGGCCGACTCGATCGAAAGACGCGCAGCGCCTTTGCTGGTCACCTCTTTGATGGAATGGCCGTTGTACAGCGAGCCCTTATAGGAGAAATGACAAAGCGCGTCCAGGTGGGTGTGGATGATGCCATGATGCGCCACGCTGAAGGAGTCGGAAAAGATCTCCGCGCCGGGCTTCTCCGACGACGAAAGCATTTCGTGCCGGAACGGACGCCCGTTGTCGACCGCCGCTTCCTTCTCGACATCGTGCGAAAGCGAAACCGCGAAGCCCTCCCGTACCAGTCGCGCGGCGGCCAGACGCGTGGCCGGCGTGATCAGGTTGAGGCGCCAAGTTCGTCAGACTTACCCCAGCGGCCCCAGTTGGACAGATCTTTCATCCAGCGCTCGAAGTCGGCCGTAGTGGAGGACGGCCTCGTCTGGGCTGGGAGGCCAACGGTCAGCACCAAGAGCAGGAGCGCCGCAATCGTAGGTTGCATGGAACGGAAGTATACACCAGGCGTCGCTTGCAAGCTACAGTAGAGGAAATGCAGAAAATCCTTGCCGTTGTCGCATTGGCCGCTACGCTGCCTTGGACCGCCGCCGCTCAAGATGCCAACGCATTCCTTGGCCGCTGGGACATGGTGGCGACGCCGGCCTCAGGCAAAGCCTATCCACAGTGGATGGAGCTGATTGAAAAGGACGGTAAGATCGAAGGCCGCGTGCAGCCGCGCGGCGGTGGATGGCGCCCGATCCTCAGCGCGAAAGTTGAATCAGGCAAGATGCTGCTGGCACTCACCGCAGCGGGCCGCGCACCAGCCATTAACTGGGAGCTCACGTCCCCCGGACCTGACAAAATTGCCGGCATCGAGAAACAGGGAGACAAAGATGGCCCCATGCTCGCCGGCGTCCGCGCGCCCAAACTCGATCGCCCTATGCCCAAGCATTGGACCAAGCCTCAACCGCTGCTCAACGGCAAAGACCTCACTGGTTGGGAACCGATCGGCAACGTCACCAACAACAAGTGGGTTGCTCGCGATGGCGAACTGGTGAACGATAATCCTGAGGTGGAAGGCCACCGCGGGCCCGGCGCGGCCAATTTGAAGACCACCGCGAAATTCCAGGACTTCAAGCTCCATATCGAAGTCAACTGTCCGGACCATGGCAACAGCGGCATCTATCTGCGTGGGCGCTACGAGATCCAAGTCGGCACCGAGGGCGGCTCCCAGCCGGATCACGAAATGGGCGCCATCTACAGCCACTATCCGCCGCCCGCCGGAGCTGAGCTCGGCCTCGGCAAATGGACATCGTTCGATGTCACTCTTGTCGGCAGGCACGTGACGGTGTTGCGCGATGGCAAGGTCTACCACAACAACGTCGAGATCCCTGGACCCACCGGCGGCGCTCTCGACAGCAATGAAGCCGAGCCGGGTCCGTTCTTCCTGCAGGGGGATCACCGCGGCGTGATCCGATACCGCAACATCACCGTGTCCGTGCCGATAAAGTGAGCCTATGTTTCGAACAACCCTATTCGTCCTTCTCGCCGCCGTGATCGCGCAGGCAGCCACTTCCAATCGGGAACTCGCCGAGTGGGCCATTCGTTGGGAAGGCCGCGTGACGATCGAAGGCAACCGCCAGCCTCTTAGCGAACTCTCCCAGATTCCGGCCGGCGAGTTTGAGATCGTCGGCATCGATCTGATAGGTTCGGTGATGACGCCGGCTGAACTCGCCAAGCTCAGCACGTTGACCACCCTGCGCGAACTGCACCTGCCCGGCCCGATCTGGAATCCGGGCGGCGGCAACGAGGAATCCAACGAGGCGTTCAAGGCGCTGGCCGGCCTCAGGAGCCTCGAAAAGATTTCCGTCGGCTGGCATTTCGCCGCGCAGATCAACATTCAGGACAAGGGCTTCGAGCACCTGCTCGGTTTGACCGAGTTGAAAGACCTTCGGTGCACCCAATGCCGCTTGACGGATATCAATCTCTCGCCGCTTACCAAACTCCGCAGCCTTGATCTCAGCTACAGCCCGTTCAGCGACAAAGCGATGGCCGGCTTGCAAGGGTTGAAGGATTTGCGGCGGCTCATCCTACGCGACACGATGGTGACCGACGAAGGGCTCAAGCATCTGGCCGGCCTGGTGCAACTGGAAGAGCTGGATCTTTCCGGTACTCGTGTCACCGACAAGGGTCTTGAGTTTCTGCGCGGCATGACCCGGATGCGCAAGTTGAATCTGCTGGGCGCCCGCGCCTCGGACACCACCATGGAAATCCTGGCCGGGATGAAACATCTTGAAGTGGTAAACCTTTACCGGACTCGCATCACCAACGCGGGCCTGGCCCGTTTACAGGATCTCAAGGAGCTCGCCGAAATCGATCTCCGGTATAGCCGCGTCACTCCCAATGGGGTGGATGCGATGCGCGCGGCTCGGCCTGGATCCAAGGTGCAATTCGTCGGCGCGTCCACGGTTCGCTCGAAATCCGCCGGTGCAGCGCGGCCCAGTGCGAATACGGATACGGCCATCGGCGCGTGGGTGACCGCGCTGGGCGGCACGCCGGTTTTTGATGGAGCGCGACTCAAAGCGATTGATCTGTCGTCGACACCAGTCAGTGACGCGCAGTTGTCGCACTTGGCGGGACTGAAGGACCTCGAAAGGCTGGACCTGCATGTTACGCAGATCGGCGATTTGGGTCTGACCAAGCTGGAAGGTTTGGTTGGCTTGAAGGAGCTCGACCTCAGTCTCACTACTGTTTCCGACACCGGGCTCTTGAAGCTCGCCGGACTGCGCCGCCTCGAAATCCTCAAGCTGGACGGCACTCTGGTGGAAGGGCGCACCCTCGCCGCGCTGAAGACTCTGAGTGAATTGAAGGAACTCTATCTTGGCGGCACACGCGTGGACGACGAGGCCTTGGCGCAGGTGGGGAAACTGACTTCGCTCGAGCATCTGAAGCTAAGCCACACCGACATTACCGACACCGGGTTTAAGCAGTTGGCGGGCCTTACCAGACTGCAGGTGCTGGACGTCACCGGCACCGACATCGCCGATGCCGGACTCCAGCAAATGGCGACCTTCACCAACCTGCGCGAGCTATACCTAAATCACACGCGCTTCACAGACCAGGGCCTGGCCGCGCTGCAGCCGCTGCAGAAACTGGAGCGCATCGAGATGTTCCGCACCCGCACCGGCAATGCCGGCCTGGAGTCGCTGGCGGCCCTGAAGAATCTGAGCGTCGTCAAGCTGGACTACACCTCCGTTGACGACAAAGGTCTCGAATCCTTGCGCGCTCTACCCAAAATGCGCGAGTTGAGTATGGATTCGACGAACGTAACAGACAGCGGCGCGGGGACGCTGCAACTGATGGCCGGCCTGAAGACGTTGAACCTGTACCATACGCTGGTGACGGAAAAAGGGATGGCCGCGCTGAAAGGCGCCTTGCCATCTTGTGAGATCGTATTTGATCGCGACTCGGCGTTGCCGAATCGAAGGAGCAGATAAGATGCGGTTATTGACCTGCCTTTTTTCGGTGGCGGCCTTGGCCATGGCTGCCGAAACAACTTCCGCGGTTGCTGACACCAGTTGGATCGAAGCGGCCGACGGCAAGGTTACTCGAGATGCCGCAGGCCGGATTACCGGGGTTGATCTCCGGGCCACCTGGATTACCGACACCGACCTCCGCAAGTTGATGCGGTTTCCCCACCTGACGCACCTTGATCTCTCACTCACTCACATCACCGATCAGGGTATGCAGGAACTCAAGAACGCGCCCGGCATTGTCGACCTGAACCTCCATTTCGCGGAGTATGTTACCGACGAAGGCTTGGCGGCGATCAAGGGCTGGAAGAAACTCAAGCGGCTAAACATTCACGGAACCAAGATCAGCGACACGACCCTTGAGCATATCTCAGGCATCAGCACGCTGGAGCACCTGAATATCGGGTCCGCGATGATCACCGACGTGGGGCTCGAGCGCTTGAGTTCGCTGCCCAACCTCAAGGAACTGACCATTGGGGGGAATGAATTGGGCGACGCGGGCTTGCAGGCGCTGCGGCAGCTTCCCGGCCTCACCTACCTCGATCTCAGCGGCAGGCAAGGGACAGACTCCAACGTCTGGACCATCAGCATGTCCGACACCGGGCTGGAGGCGGTGCTCACCCTCAAAGAGCTGCGCGAGCTGCGCTTCGGATGCACCTCACTGGGCGTCGGCGTGGAGGGCACGCGCTTCGCCACGGTAAGCGCCATGAGCGTGACCGCGCGTTGGCTTGAGAAGATGAAGGCATTGCCGAAGCTCGAGCGGCTAAAGCTGCAGGGCTGCGACCGGGTTGACGATGACGCGATGCAAGTGCTGGCCACGTTCCCCGGATTGAAAGAGATTGATCTCAAAGGTTCGGCGGTCACCGAAAAAGGCATCGCCATTCTGCGCGCAGCCAAGCCCCAGGCCCGGATCTATTTTGGACCCTGGGAAGCGCGCGCCGCCAACTTTCGCAACAACTAGAAACCGCCCGCTTCCCTTCACAGCAACCGGCGCAGGGCCCGAAAATGCTGATCGCCTTCCTCGATAATCTTATGGCGCGAGCGGACCAACAGTTCGACGGCCTCCTCCAGGGGAATCGTGCGCAACTTGCGTTGCGTCGCCTGCGCGAGCAATTGCACCTCACAGGCACGATCGAGCGCATAGAGATCGTCGAAAGCGATCGACACGGTCGGTCCGCAAACGGTGACTCCATGGTTGGCCATGAGGAGGATGTCTTTGTCGCCGATCGCGGTCGTGATCAGCTCCCCTATCGAGTCTTCGATGGCCAACCCGTAGGCGTCAAGATACGCAAGACGGCCGGCAAAGTGGGAGGCGTGCTGGCTGCACATCTCTAACGTCTGGTTTTCCAGGCACGTCAGCGCGGTGATATGCGGCTGATGGGTGTGGAGGATGACGTGAGCTTGCGGCAAATGCCGATGCATCGCCGCGTGAATGAGCAGCGAGGTAAGCTCAATCTCGCCCTCGCCATCCAGCACGCGGCCATCGAGATCGACCGTCAGAAAATCGCCCGGCTCAACCTCGCTCCAATGAATGCCGTAGGGAATCGCGAAGAAGCGATCGCGATGGCCCGGCACGAGCGCCGTGAAGTGATTGATCACGCCTTCATGCCACTGCCAGCGCGCGGCCCAGCGGTGCGCCACCATCAGATCGAACTTCACCTGCGCAGCCGGAGTCATGCGCGCATAGGCCGCATCATGCTCCCGCAACGCACTCGCATTGTCCTGTCTAGCGGCGATTCCCGTGTTTGGCATCGTGACTTCTCCCTAGTCACTAATATCACGTCACGGGCCTGCTCAAAAACGCCGGAGGGCTGCGCCGCTCGAAGCCGCCGGAAGCAGCACGCCGATGTAGGCCAGGCACATCTCGTCCGTGGTGCCCTCGCCATAGGTCACCAGCTTGGGAGGCTGATTGGGATTACGCGGGTTGTCCGTCGAGTTGTCGTAGGTACAGGTCAGGCGCAAGCGATCCGATCCACCGAGTGTGACGCGCTTTTCAAAGGTGTAGAAGTTCTGCCAGTTGAAATCCCAATCCTTGATGGAGATCAGAACTTCCGATTCGGCAGACGGAGAGGGCTTGAGCTTTTCGAGTTTGATGGAGCGGCCAAGCAAGTGCATGTGGGGGCCGACCACCAGCGCGTCCACGGAGAAGAAAGCCGGAATGGTTTCCTCAGCCATAACGTCGAACTTTTTCTCCCCGGCGGGAATCGCGAATTGGTCCTGCTCGATCGCAATGTAGAAGAGCTCTTCTTTGGGTGGCAGCGGCGTGAAGTAGATGCCCACTTTCGTGCGGTCCGCCGCCCCGCCTTGACTGTGGCCGGAGTGCGAGTGATAGTGCACCTGCATGACGAGCCGGCCGGCGGAGGGCACGGGCAAGCCGATTCCCTCAGGCAGAGGGCGTGCGCGGAATCCAGGCACCCAGGCTCCGAGCACCTCGTCCACGCCTTCTCCGGGTCCCCCAAAGCAATCGTAGCCCGGCTTGCCATCTTTGCCTTCGAAGCTGGCCGACGCCCCGCTAGTATCCACAAACAGCAGGACATGATGGACCGCATCACGGTTCCCAGGCGCGATCTGCAGCGCCGACACCCAGCGTGGCCCGGGCGTTTCGAAGGGCAACGAGAAGCAGCGGTAGGTGTCTGTGCCTGCGGGGACCTCGAAGGCTTTCGACATCTCCACCACCACGTCAGGTTCGCCCAGCGGCCAGGGTCCGGCGGCGGGCAGCGGCTCAGGAAGGTCCGCCTTGTCCCCTTCCGGTGCTCCGGCATCGAGCCAGGCGAATAACAAGGCCCGCTCGGCAGCACTGAGCGCGAGTGAATCCCGGAACGTGTTGACGCCTGGCTCCGGTTTCCACGGAGGCATTACGCCCGCTTCAACCGCGCTACGAATGGATCGAGCGCGGCTGCGCACGTCGCTGTAAGTGCCCAGGGTGAACGGCGCAGAACCGCCCTCGACGTGACATTGCTCGCACCGGTCTCGGAGTAAGCGAGCGATCTCCTTTGAATAGGTGGGCTCGGCTCCCAGGGTCGCGCTGCAACACCCAACCGCCGCCAGAATAGTCAAGAGTCTTTTCATTGGTTGTCCTTTCTCAAAATTGCCAGGTCGCGCTATCGCACCCAAAGCCAAACGCCGGCACGGCCTTGCGCTCCGGTCGACGCCACCTCGACAAAGACCCTGCCGGACTTGGCGGTAGCGGGGATGCGTAGGTTGATTTGGACGACGCCAGCCACCAGACCTGGTGCGGCGCCCGAGTAGAGGATCTCCGCCGGCTGACCATCGATCGTCACCTTGGGGCGCTCGCGCAAAGCATTCACAACTCGCGGCACTTCGCCATCGCGAAGAGCATTTTCAAATCCGCCGAGCCCCGAGGCCCACAGAGTGACAACGCCACCGCGATCGGCTTGCGCCGCTTCGCCATTGACCGCGGCTCCGGCCACCACCGCCACCACCAGTCCTCGGCCATTGCCGGACAGCGTAAATAGACCGGGCTGCGCCTCCTTAACCGGCGCGACGAACTTGGCTGAGCGCCCGTTGTAGACTACGTCCACTGTTGCCTGGGAACGTCCGGCCAGTCCGAACGGCGCCACAGCGTTGATCTGGTTAGCAGACACATAGAGCAACGCAGCGGGCAAGCTGTCAAAGCGAACCTCCACCCCAGCCAGCGCCGTCGTCACGCGCCCGCCCGCGTCAAGTTCAGTGCCCCGCCCCGTCTCCGGGCCGAGATTCAACCCATATAGCGAAACCAACGCTCCGGCGCTAACGGCTGGCTGCTGAGAAGCAGCATCGACCACCCCTGAAATCCGCGGCGCCGCAGCGGGCAGGTACGCTTCGAATTCGTCGCCCTGCGGCCATGCGCGGACAAACTGCAAGACCGCGCCGATACCTTCCAGCACGTCATTGTCAAAAGTTTCCGAAGCTTGCGGCCAGCCGTTGAAGGTGACCGCGAAGGCAACACCCGCTGCTTCAGAGCGGTACAGGATCGCGTAGTTGCCATTGAGCGCGCCGTTGTGGAACCAATCCGCCGCCCCGCCCGCTATCGGCTGCACGATCCAGCCCAATCCGTAGTGGCCATCGTTGGCGGTTACATAGGATGGCTTCGCGGTCATCTGCGCACGTGTGGCCGCATTGAGCAAAGCTGTCCCCTTGCGGCCATCCACGCCGTTGACGAAACGCACGAGGTCAATGGGAGAACCGATCCAGGCGCCCGCCCCCTCGATGATTTCAAAATAGAAACCCCCATCTGGCGCCGGCACATTCTCGCCGATTCCGGGATAGACGGCGGGCAGAATCTCCGAGTCGTAGTATTCGACCTCGCCCAGCCGCCGCTGCGATGGCAACGCCTGGCCCAGCGCCATCCGCTGGATCCCCATCGGCGTCAGCGCCACCTCGCGCACCACCTGCTCATACGGCTTGCCGGTCACCCGCTCCAGCACGCGGCCCAGCATCATCATGCCAAAGTTGGAGTAGGCAAACTTCGTGCCGGGCGCAAACTGGAGCGGCTGCCGCGCCATGTAGCGAATCACCTGATCGCGTGTCAACGGCGTCCGCAGCGGCAGCGAAAGACCGAGCCCCTTCACCACCTCGTAGCTTGTGAGCGGATCGAAGGTGGCCTCGGCATCCCATCCGCCGGAATGCTGCATCAGGTGGCGCACGGTTATCAGATTCCAGCGCGCGTCCGCAATTTCATTGAGCGGCAAGACGGCGGCGCCCAGCAGCGAGACCACCGTGGCGTCCAGGCTCAGTCGGCCGTCTTGAATGAGCCGCAGCGCCGTCACCGCCGTAACCGGCTTGCTGACGCTACCGATGCGGAAGAGCGAGTCGGGTTGTACCGGCGTGCGCAGGGCCTTGTCGGCCAAGCCGAAACCGCGCGCGTACACGAGCCGGCCGTTCTGGGTGACCGCCAGCGCGCCGCCGCTGATTTCATATTTCTGTAGCACCCCGGTCATCACTCGATCCAGCCCGGCCAGGGCGGGAACAACGGAGCCAGTCTGGCCCAATAAGGTGCCTGTTACGAGGAGCGTGAAGAGAGCGTGAGGGCATTTGCGAAGTAGCATCATGGCATCAGCTTGAGGCAAGGCGGCAATTTCGGCATCAGCCGTTAGTCGACGCCGCTATCCAACTTTTGGGGGAGGCGCCGCCACCGGACGATCCGTATACTGAAGGACGTGGAGTTGGGCCAGCCTTTCAAGTGGATACGCTGGGGAGGCACGCTGGCAGGCGTCGCCCTCGCCCTCAGCGCCCAAGCGCAAATCTGGTTTGAGCCGCCCGGAACTCTGAAGCATCCCTACTGGACGATTTCACTCGTTCTCCACGCCGTGATTCTGGGCTTGTTTCTTTTGAACACCCGGGATTTTCCGGTCCGGAAAAACTGGCACGCACCCGTGCTGGCCGCACAAATGCTCCTGGCGATCCCGCTGAACTCTGATTTCTGGATTCTCAACGCGCTCTCGATTCCGATCGTGCGCCCACCCAGCGAGCGTGTTCGCTGGCTCGCGGCCCAGGGCGCCGCCGTGCCGTTTAGCCTCAATACTCGTCACTTAACGATTCTGATGGCAGCGGAGAAGTCGATGGGTGGCGAGCGTTTGTAGCCACGGCGCAGGGGGTAGTTGCTCATCTTCCGTTT
>JAYTKJ010000431.1:0-6624 GCA_043730365.1 Acidobacteriota bacterium
TCCCACACCGCTTTCAATTCTGGAGTGATATTCAGTTCCATGCCCAAGGCTAGCATGCCGGCTAGTTGTGTGGCGATTTATTTTTGGCCGAATCCCTTAGTGTCGGGCTCCGCTATGAGTTGACACCGCCGTGGTATGACGCCGCGGGCCGTTTGGTCAACGTGCATGTTCCCTTTCATGACCGGGCAGCGAACGTGGAACGGAGCCGTCATCCGACGCTGGTTCGCACGGGGTCCGGTGATTTCTACGAAGGCATTGGACTGCGCTTTAACCCCGCGATCCAGGTGGCGCGTGATGGCCGATTGGGCGAGCGGCTCATCAATACGGATACCAACGACTGGGCGCCGCGGCTCGGCATTGCCTGGACCCCGAGCCAGAACTGGACCGTGCGCACTGGCTTTGGCGTGTTCTTCTCGCAGGACTCCGGCACACCAAAGCTGGATCCGGCGCGCAACCTGGCGGGTTACCGCTTCGATGAGATGGACCCCGATTTTCCGGACCTGACTTTCTCAGCTCCGTTTCGCGGATTAGGCAGCGGCGGCCCAATCGTATCGACTCCCGCAGTGCTTGGTAATGCCCACAACCGGCGGACACCTTATACGCTGCAATACATGCTCAACGTGCAACGCGCTCTCACGGGATCTACGGTACTTGAGGTCGGCTACCTCGGGTCGCAATCGAGCAAGCTGGAGCAGTACCGGTCGTTCAACTATGCCGAGCCTGCGCCCACCGGGACTATCGCCTCGCGGGTGCCTTACCCTGAGCTCGGGCGGGTGTTCATTGTGGATACGGTGGGCAAAGCGAACTACAACTCGCTCGGGGCGAAGCTGCAACGCCGGTTTTCCGCCGGCCTCACCTTCCTGACGTCGTTCACTTGGTCAAAAGCGATCGACACTGGCAGCGGCATTCGTCCGCAAGGTGGCGATACGCTTTTCGCGCAGGACGAATTCTGCATCCGGTGCGACCGCTCGCTGGCAGCGCATCACGCGGGGCGGCGTTTCGTCACTTCGGCGATTTACGAGTTGCCTTTCGGCAAGGGTCAGCGCTGGCTCAACGCGGGTGGAGTGAGCCATGCAGTGCTCGGCGGGTGGCAAGTGGGATCGATCGTCACGCTGCAAGACGGGTTCCCGATCAACGTCTTTGCCGGCCTCGACCAGTGCAACTGCGGGCATCAGATGGATCGTGTCGACGCCACGGGCCAGCCTTCGGACCTCCCCCGGGGGCAACAGGATCCCCAGCGCTTTTTCAACACAGCCGCCTACGCCCGTCAGCCGTTCGGCCGATTCGGTAACTCCGGACGCAATACCCTGATCGGACCAGGCATCATAGGCTGGGATTTTTCCACAATCAAGAACTTCCGGTTCACCGAGCGCTATCGGCTGGAGTTTCGCTTTGAGACCTTCAACTTCCCGAACCATCCCAACTGGGGAGAGCCGGTGGCGACGCAAGCCAGCCCCAGCTTCGGCCGCGTGCTGAATACACGGCTGCCGATGCGGGAGACGCAGTTTGGTCTAAAATTGCAGTTCTGAGATCGATGAAGCACCAACGAACGATCATCGGCCTGCTCCTGACGTTCGCGACGCAAGTGTTCCCGGCGTCAACCGAGACCGAGCGCCTCGATGTCCTGCGCACATTCGCAGTCAGGTTCGCCGCCGAGATCCATCCGTTAATAAGCCGTCCGGTTAACGGTTGCAAGGGTTGCCACACACCACAGTCGAAGCGGATGTTCCGGGTGCTCGACACACCGCGCAGCACCTTCTCCGATCTCCTTGAACAAGAGCTGTTCGCTCTGCAGGATCCCATGTTCATCCTGCAGCGGCTCCTGTCCAAGGACGCCGACTTGCACATGCCCAAAGCCGGTGCGTGGACAACGGCCGAGATTGAGCGGTTCCGCGTTTTCGCGGCGGACTTGGACAAGGCCATGGCGAAGGCGGCTGGGGGCGACAAAGCCGACGAGAGGATTCCGGACAGCCTGTTGTTGCCGTTTGACGGTGCGGCGAAGAAGGACGGAGCGGCGCGCATCAAGGGCTACTACGAGTTGCGCAAGTCTTCCCAGGCCATTTTTGGCGCTGATTGGCTGGCTGCTTCCGGCGCGGATCCGTTTGCAGGCAAGGCGCAGATATTCGGTGGCGCGGATTTCAAAACGAGCTTTGAGCTGTCGCGGACCCCGTCGGCCAATTACCTTACCGGTTTGCAGGAGGTGGCGCGAGAGATCGCGCGGCGGTTTGTTTCAGCGGCTCCGGCGGCGCGCTTTCCGGGATTCGATCCTAACATCCAAGCGGCCGGAGCGGCCTCGGGCAACGTGGATGTTCTCTACCGGCGCATCCTGTTTCGCGATCCGTCGCCAGCCGAGCGGACGCAGGCGCTCAAACTGGTAACCGGCATAAAACAAGCGTCGGTGGCAGACCGTCAAGTCCGCTTCACCCTGAAGGTGCGCGACGCCGAGGGCATGGAAGACAGCGCCACCGTGGACGTTAACCTGCGCAAGACCCGGGCGTCGGTGTCTCGCTACCAGATCGACCAGTCCGGCGATGCGGGCTCCGGCGGGCGCCCTTGGGTTCGCATAGGCGACGGGCCCTTCCGATTCGCCAAGGATGATCGCACCCATAAAGTTCGCCTTGTCGATGTGCCGGGCAACCATGTGACTGTTTTCGATGCGTTGAAACTGGTTCGAGTCCGGAATGGCGTGGAAACGGGCGATGAGGTCATCATTGACAACAGCGACCCCGAATGCGATTTCTTCGGCGACTGGCGCGCGATTCCCAAGGCGGGGGCCGTCCAGCTTGGCGGCAAGGTGGTGAAGAAATACGAAATTCCGCTTTCCGTCAACGGGCCGAATCATCTCGAGAGCCGCAACCTGAACAACGAACTCCGTTACGTTGACGTAGCGTTGCGGCTGGTCGAGGCTGGTGACTACAACGTCTATCTCACCTGGCCGGCGGTGCCCAATCGCGCTCGCTCGGCCATGGTGGAAGTGCACTCGGCAACGCTGCCCAAGGCTTCCAAACTGAGCGCGGCCGCGCCCTCTCATCCAAACGAAGGCCGCTACCGCCGCTTCATGGATCAGACCGAAAGCACCCTCAACGAAGAGGGCGACACGCAGTGGCAAGTGATCTACAAGCGCGCCTACTTCGCGGGCAACGACGACTATGTCGAGATCAGCAACGATGGCATCGATTCGTCCAAACTCGTCATCGTGGCGGACGCCGTCACGTTCGAATCGCTCGAAGGCAAGCCGGAGATCGTGGCCGACAACGAGGATCCGGCGGGCTTTGAGACTTCCGAGGGCTGGGCGCCGGATCAGATCGGAACGGCGGCCAAGGGGCGCGGCGTGATGCACGGGAAAGACATGATGTCGTACCCTGCGGCCAAGGACGGGCGAGTAGACAAGAAACTGAAGGTCGATCCCGCGCAGCGTGCCTGGGCGCGCTTTCGGCCCATTCGCGATGGGAAGTACGAACCCGGCTGGTACAAGGTGGCCATCTGGTTCACGGGCGGAGTTTCTCATACCGATTGGCTTCCTGTTGACGTTCGCGCCTCGCGGTTTGCGCCGGTTGCGGCGATTGAGCGAGTGCCGGTGTTTGCGACCGGAGAGATCGCCCGGTTGAACGCTTCTTTGAGCCATCATCCGAAGGGCAGCCGCCTGCAGTATTTCTGGAGCCACGACGCCAGTGATCTGGGGATTCGCCTCACCGGAGCGAGCAGTGCGGTTGCCGAGTTTCGCGTGCCAGACGAACTGCCTTCGGCGCGCGCCGGATGGGCCGGCCTGATCGAGGGCCTGCTCCAGCATCCCGAGTTCGTCATTCCCCCCGGCGGACCGGGATCAAGCCGCGACCAGAAGCTGACCCGCGCGGCGCTGGACCTGGTGGGCCGCGTGCCAACGGTGAGCGAGATCCGCCGCTACCGGCAGGTGGGCAGACTAGAGCCACTGGTAGACGCCTATCTCGCGTCAGAGGACTTCCGCGACTACTTCTTCTATCGCACGCGCGCCGCACTCATGTCTCGCGGCACAGACGAGACCGATGAGCCAGCGCGGTTGTGGACTTACATTGCCACGCGCGACCTTTCCTATCGCGATCTGTTCACGGCTGATTATGGTGTGGATGCCGGTTGGAATAAAGTGAGCAGGCCCGCCGAGCACGGCAGCACCGGCATTCTGACTATGAAGGGCTATCTCAAGGGAAAGCCCGGGCTGCCTCACTTTACGTATCCTGCCCAGGTGCTGACCTTCGCGTTGGGCGTCGCCTTCGAGGTAAGCGATGCGGTCAACAATGCTCGCAAGAGCGTAGTCAGCACGACGCACCCTGCCAGCATCTGTTATTCCTGCCACAAGCTGTTAACGCCGCTGGCATTGCAACGCCAGCGCTGGGACGACCAGGGTGCGTACCGCGTGGCCGATCCCAAGGGCGCCGCGATTGACGAATCGGATCAGAACGTCATTCCCAGTTATCCATTCAAAGGACCGGGCCTCGAGTCGTTCGCACGGCAGGTGGTTCGGAAAGAGAAGTTCGTGCGGAACTTCATCAATACCCATTACGACATGGTGTTCCATCGCCGGCTGCGCGCTCTCGAAGATGAGCGCTCCAAGTACAAGTTACTGTATCATCATGCCGTGAGCAGCGATCTGCGCATCCGGCCGCTGCTCAACCGAATCATCCTGATGGAGAATGGCGAGGAAATGGTAGCGAGGAGACTCGAGTGAAACGGCGTTCATTTCTGAGGGGCTCGGCGGGCATCGCGGCGGCAGACTGCCTGGCTTATCTGACGAGTGGCGGTGCGCGGTCGCTTTCGCCCAGTCTGGCGGCGGCGGCCGAGGATCATCGCAAAGAGTCTGAAGAGCCGAACTTCCTGATCTATTGGTTTGTCGAAGGCGGGTGGATGAGCTATGACATGTTCAGTCCCGTGCTTCCCGTGCGCAACGACGCCAACTTCGGCGAAATGCCGCGCGACCCCAAAGCCTGGGACGCGTTTGCCCAACATCTCTACCGCGTCAAGGATCTGAGACCCGAAGAGTTTCGCCGTCACGGCCAGGTCTTCTATGGACCGCTAGCCGAAGATGGCAAGGACATGTTCAACGAGATGGCGATCGTCTCGAGCATGAAGACCGGCGGCGGCCACTCGACCGAGCGTTGGCGGTTGCACTACGGCCAATACAAGACCGACCTGAAGGCGCGCCGTGAACCCCAAGAGCGGACCGTGTTGCAAGCGTTCTGCGAGGCCACCGGACGGCCCTACTTGCTGCCCAACTTGAATTGGCACCGTTGGCTTTCCGACGGGGAACTCGACATTTCGCAATACCCGGAGGGCACCGGCATCTATCACGCGCTCGGGCCGGTTTGGGCGCATTCGATTTATCCGCAGACTCCCAAATACTTCCGCCACCTGATTGGCCAAACGCTGGCGATGCGGAGTGATGAGCGTAACAAGTCTGTGCAACGGTTTCTGGCGCAGCCACGGCATCAGGCGCTGGCGGACAAGAACAGTCCCGTCCTGCAGAGTTTTGCTTCGGCGCTCGATGTGTATAATCGTCTGCTCGAAGGAGGCCAGCGAGGTCTCGAACCATCCAGGCTGTTTAACGACGCAAAATTGCGCGAAGAGTTCCGGGTCTCCGCCGAAGACGAAGAGATCCATTTCCAGGCGATCAACGGCAGTCAGGCGCGCAGCAAGAACACGCCGAACATCAATGTGCAAGCGATGATGCTGTACGAGATGCTGACCAAGGGGCTCAGTTGCGCCGGTTGGCTGGAGAACCGTCTGGTGCGCGGGTTCGACCATCATCAATCGCGCGAGAGCCTCAGTTCCAGTTTTCCTTTCGACCAGCGCCAGATGATGCGAGACGAACTCTGGACGCCGCTGCGGACGCTGGTTGGCAAGTTGAAGTCGACTGAATACAAGGCCACCGGCAAGTCCTATTGGGACTACACGACCATCGTCATCACCAGCGAATTCGGGCGGATGGTCAACGGCGATATCGCCAAGATCCTGGCCAACTCGAGCTTGAGCGAAGAAGAGAAGCGCAAGCAGATTCTTTCGCAGGACATCGTGGCACACAATCCCGTGACGTCCTGCGCGTACATGGGCCCACGGGTTCGCGGTGGTATGCAGTTCGGCATGGCGGGACAGAAGACAATGCAACCGATCCCCATTCATGCCAAGACGGGAGAGATGGATCCGCGCTTTGATTCCGATGGTAATCTGAAGGCCGGCTACTCGGAGCCTTCGCCCGGCTTCGTCGTCGCCAATCACGGACATACTTACGCCACGGCGCTCAAGTTAGCTGGTGTCAATCCTCAAGGACTGGGCCGGAACGAGGAAACGTTCTTGCCGTTTGTGATGAAGAGCTAGCAGCCCGTGTTGCAAGGACGGCGAGCCGCGTTGCGAGCGCCACAGGGCCAGATGCGAGGAGTGGCGGCGCTGGCGATGCGGGCCATCTGCGAGGCGACACAACGAAGCAGGTGGCCCTGGGCCGCCGCAACCGTTTGGGCGGCCGCGGTTTGCGCCTGGGGGACTGAGCGACGTGTCCCCGACGAGAATCTTTCCGACAGCCAGACCCGCGCGTAACCGTCATTCATTCAACCGCCATGAGTAGCCGGGCTTTTTCGGCCGATGGCGTAGCAGGCTGTT
>JAYTKJ010000432.1:0-2323 GCA_043730365.1 Acidobacteriota bacterium
GGGACGATCACGGTATCCGATGACGGCAACACCAGGTTTACGCAGGGCACCGGTGGCCGGCATCGGTATCTGATTCTTGACCCGGCCCAGAAGGAACGGATTCTTAAGATTTTTGTGGGGTTAGCGACTGCCAAGCCCGTGCCACGTGTGCCGCGGTTCCGCCAGCAGCAGCAACAACAGAAGCAGGCGCCGGCCGCCAAGCCACCGGTGGTGATCGAGCCACCCAAACCCAACTGACCTGCGGCGCGGCCCGAGCGGACTTGGACTCTGCGCTACGCTACCCTGTGACCAGTTTGTTTACATTGAGGAAGGTTTCCACCTCTTCTTCCGGAATGCGGAGCGCGGCGGCAATCTGACCCGCACTCTTGCCGCGTGAGGACAGCCGCACCACCAGCAGGCGCCGGTCCGGGTTCCACCCAGTCTCGTCGTCGGCGAGTGGCCGAACACCTCGGCCCGCGGTAGTGGCCGCTCTCAATTCTGTCCAAGGTGGATCGGGGCTAGGTACAGCCAGCATGATTTCGCCGGTTCGGCTACCGGCCGTTGGCACAGACACGGCCTCGACAATCGGAGCTCGGACCCCTCCCGGGCGCGAGTCTACCGCCAGCGTTTGGCGCACGTTAGCCACTAACGCTTGGTGGGCGGCTTCGGCGTGTTTTGCCAGCCGGCGCACTTCCGAATGCACGGCCAGCAGCAGCACCGTGAGCGCTCCGAACCCCGCGGCGAAGGCGACGCCGGCGGCGATAATCATCCAGATTTCGAGTTTCAATTTTCGCTCCTCTCCGCTGCCTTAGTGCAGCGTTCGCAAACGTTCGGTGCGACTGATAATCTCCAGGATCCGCACTCCGTAGTTGCCTTCAACAACTACCACTTCGCCACGCGCTATCACGCAATTGTTGACGATGACCTCCACCGGTTCGGCAATGCCGCGGTTCAGTTCCACAATCGAACCTGAAGTCAGCCGCAGCACCTCCTTGACCGGCAAACGCGCTCGGCCAAACGAAACGCTGACCGGCAACTCAACGTCGTAGAGGACTTCGAGCGCCGAGGGTTTCGCGCTCATGGCGGGAGCTGATGGCGGGAGCAGTGCCGGCGTCTGCGCGACGGCTGCGGGCGCCGGCGGCCGGAGCGCCTCAAGCAAGGAGGCCGAAGCGGCAAAGCCGCACACGAAGGACTGCCCGCCGGCTTCAAATGCAACGCCAGCGAGCGAGGCGGCCGGCGGCGCCTCTCCACCCTTGCCGCAACTCACCTCTCGACCCACGGCGGCCGACAACGCGCTGGCTAGCCCCGAGAGAGACTGTTGCAGTACTTCGAGGTACGTGGGCCGGCTATCGTCGTCCGTGGCCTCATCAATCCCGGCAGCGGCCAGTATCAGGGAGCCGACAGCGCGCCAACCTACGGCGGGGATTGCGATTTCAACCGCCGCCCCTTCTGCAATATCGAAAGGTTGCCGCCAGAACAATGGTTGCTCCACGGCCGACGGCGGTGGCGCCTCCTTCCGGGGGAGGGCTTGGCCTGCCATAGCCTCGAAACCGGCGGCAAATCGCGTTGCCCACTCATCCAGCAGCCACTCCGGGCCGCGGACGTTGGAAGTTCCAGCGGCCATGATCTAGGCGAATCCCTTGGCCCCGTGCGACGGCCAGCGCTTCTCGAGAAAGGAGCGCAGCCTCAGGATCGCCTGGGACTTTAGCTGTGAGACCCGGCTTTCATGTAGACGGACGACTCGCGATATTTCCCGCAAAGTCAACTCTTCGTGGTAGTAGAGCGTGAGAATCGTTTTTTCGACATGAGGCATTCTTTCGATGGCGCTCCGTACGAGCCGTTCAAGCTCGGCGCGTTCAAGGAGCCTGTTGGGCCAATTCTCTTCGTTGTCGGAGATGTAACGCAAGAGATCGCGGCCATCTTCGTCGGCCGGAGCGCTTTCCAGGCGGCCCATGTTGAGGCCGCGGATCGCCACCAGCCACTCGTGATACTCATCCATTGACAGTCCAAGTTCGGTGGCGATTTCCTCTTCGGTGGGTGACCGGTGCAAACGCTGCTCGATGGCCGCGATGGCGGCTTCGATCTGTTTGGATTTCTTGCGCTGCTGCCGCGGCGCCCAGTCAAGACCGCGCAGACTGTCGAGAATGGCCCCTCGGATCTTGTACTCGGCGTACGTCTTGAGCTTAACGTTGTGGGCTGGGTTGAAATGGTCGATGGCGGCGATCAACCCCAGGGTTCCGGTTGACACCAGATCGTCAAGGCTGACGCTTTCCGGCAGGCGCTCGTGAATGCGTCGAGCGATGAGGCGAACCTGCGGCAAATGGTCCAGAATGAGTCTGTCACG
>JAYTKJ010000433.1:0-3948 GCA_043730365.1 Acidobacteriota bacterium
CATGACGAAGAATAGCAGCAAAAAGCCCCAGAGTTCGAAGCGGCTGGCGAGCCGTAGGCGGCTAGTGAGCCGTAAGCGGCTAGCGAGCCTTAAAAAAGATGATGATCGTTTGACGATCGGGTTGGACCTGGGGGACAAGGCCAGCCGTTACTGCGTGCTGGAAAGTGGCGGCGAAATAGCACTGGAAGACCGCGTGGCCACCACCCGCGCGGGCTTAATCAAGAAATTCCAGGGCCTGCCGCCGTGCCGGATCGCCATCGAAGTGGGCCAGCATTCACCGTGGGTGAGCCGGTTACTGACGGGGATGGGCCACGAGGTGATCGTCGCCAACCCCCGGAAGCTGCCACTGATCAGCGGCAGCAGTAGCAAAGACGACCGGATGGATGCTCGCACGCTGGCGCGGTTGGCGCGGGTGGATCCGGCGTTACTGGCGCCGATCCGGCATCGGAGCGAGGAAACGCAGTTGGACTTGATGGAAATTCGCGTGCGGGCGGAGTTAGTGGAAGTGCGGACGGCGCTGATCAACAGCGCGCGAGGATTAGCCAAAGCCATCGGGGAACGGATCCCGGAGGCGGATGCCGACACGATGGATGAGCACCGGTTGGAGCTTTTGCCGAAGCCGGTGCAGGCGGTGTTGAAGCCGCTGCTGGAACAAGTGGCATCGTTGACGGACCAGATCAAAGCCAGCAATGAACGAATCGAGCAGATCGCCCGGAGCAAGTATCCGGAAGCCGAACGGCTGAGACAAGTCAGCGGAGTCGGCCCCTTGATCGCTCTGACGTTCATCCTGACGATCGAGGATAAGGAACGATTCGAGAAGAGCCGGGATGTGGGATGTTATGTGGGACTGCGGCCGAAGCGCAGCGAGTCGGGCGAGAGCCAACCGCAGTTGGGGATCACCAAGGAAGGGGATCGCTATTTGCGGCAGCTGTTGGTGCAAGGAGCGCACCACATCATCAGTAAGCGCGGACCGGATACGGACTTGCAGCGGTTTGGGAATAAGCTGGCCGCGCGGGGCGGCAAGAACGCCAAGAAGCGAGCCGTGGTGGCGGTGGCCAGGAAGCTGGCGGTCCTGCTGCATCGGCTGTGGGTGACCGGTGAGAAGTACGAGCCATTGAGAAACAGCCGGGCGGCCGTCGAGCAGACCAAGCGGCGGGCGGCGTAGCGAAGAGTAGAGATCAGGTTTGAGTTAGTTAGATAGTTAGTTAGATGCGAATCGCCGAGTTCGGGAGACTGCGAGGTCACGGCAGAACGAAAGCTACCGTCAGGGAAACTTTCAGTTCGGTTCTGAGATGGCAGCCCCGTTCAATGAAGAGAAGGACTCCAACTGGCACCGGAGCGTAACGCTCCAGCAAGAGTGCGAATGGAAGCATGGCGCATTAGCGATGGGCGATTGGCAGAGATGGTGAGGTAAAGCGGAAGAGCGGTGGGCCTCCCGTTGGCCGGCAGCGCGGCAGACGCGGTGAGCTGTGCCAGCTTGGCTTTCGATGAGGTGCGCGCAAGAGGCGTGGGCCTCCCGTTGGTCGGCAGCGCGGCAGACCGGTGAGCTGTGCCAGCTTGGCTTTTGATGCGGTGAAGCGGGAGAGCCGTGGGCCTCCCGTTGGTCGGCAGCGCGGCAGACGCGGTGAGCCGTGCCAGCCTGGCTTTCGATGCGGTGAAGCGGGAGAGCCGTGGGCCTCCCGTTGGTCGGCAGGGCGGCAGACGCGGTGAGCTGACCAAGGTAAAAGATCGGCTGCACGTCTTGACAACGACAGCCCTCTCATGGAAGCCGTGACCGCCAACAGAGCGGTTGAGGTATTTCATTACCTTCGCCTACCACGGCGCACGCTTGCACGGCCACGAATCGGGATCGGTGGCTGTTGGAGCCCGGCGGCGAACGTGTGATAGCAGAGTCAGCCCGAGAGAGTCACGTACGCCAGCCGCGAGCTGAACCAGTTGACAAGCGAGAGACCCGATCGGAAAGGATGAGGATGTTTGAACATGAGCGGCCTTCGTGGACCTCTCCCGCGGAAAGAATTGCCACATCCGGGCCGCCATCCTCAAGGTATGCTTCGTAGGTATGCTCCGCCGCATCCTGCCGCTCTCCATCCTGGCTTCCCTCGCCGCCCTGCTGGCTCAGGAGCACGCACCCGAGCGCCAGAAGAATCCCTTCGCCGGTAACGCCGCCGCATCCGTTTCCGGTAGTCGCCTCTATGGTCAAGCCTGCCAATCCTGTCACGGAGGCGGCGGACGCGGCGGCGACCGGGGACCGGCCCTCAACACCGGCGTCTTCAGCCGAGGCAGCGCCGACGGCGAGATCTTCCTCACCATTCGCAACGGCGTGCGCGGCACCCAGATGCCCGGCTTTGCAGGGCTCAAGACCGAGCAACTCTGGCACCTCGTCACCTATATCCGCAGTCTGAGCGCCAGCCCCACCAATCCGGCCACCGCCACTGTTCCGTCTGGCGATCCAACCGCTGGATCCTTACTGTTCTTCGGCAAAGCCGGCTGTGCGGGCTGCCACGAGGTGAATGCGCGAGGCGGCGCCGTGGGACCGGATCTGTCCGGCGCCGGCCGCTTCTCCGCCGAGCAGTTGCAGCGCAAGATTACCGATCCCAATGCCGATCCAAGCGGGCAAGGCCGTAGCGGCCGCCGTCAGCCAGGCGTCGTGCGGGTCAACGCCAGGGACGGCCGCGAGTATGCCGGCGTCCCCCGCGCCGAAGATTCCTTCTCCCTCATCATGATGGAGAAATCCGGCCATCTGCTGCGGCTCGACAAAAGCCAGCTTTCCGACATTTTTTATGAGTACCGCTCGCTCATGCCGGCCGCCGCCGTGCTCAGCGCCCAGGAGATCGGTGACGTCGTGGCCTTCCTCAGAACGCAAAAGGGCCGCGATCTGGCGTCCACCGTCCAGGCCGACATCCCCGGGGGGCTCACGTGGGCGCGCCTCCGCAACGCGCCCTTCGAACCAGCCAATTGGCTCACTTACTGGGGGAACAATCACGGGCATCACTACTCAGCCCTCAAGGAAATCACCCCGGCCAACGTCGGCCGCCTGCAGGCCCGCTGGGCCGCGCAAATGCCGGGAGACTCCATCATCGAAGCCACGCCGCTGGTGATCGACGGCATCATGTACACGGCTGGATCCCCGGGCGAAGTCTTCGCCATCGACGCGCGCACCGGGCTCCAGATCTGGAAGTATGAGCGGCGTCAGAAGATCGTGAATCCGTACGAGAGCAATCGCTACAGCCGCGGCGTGGCGGTCCTCGGCAACCGCGTTTTCTTCGGCACGCTTGACGCGGTGCTAATTGCACTCGATGCGCGCACCGGCTTGCCGTTGTGGGAAACGCAGGTGGCCGATACGATGCAAGGCTACAGCGTCACAGCCTCGCCGCTGGTGGTCAAAGACAAACTCATCGTGGGCGTCGCCGGCGGCGAGTATGGCGCGCCGGGCTTCCTCGATGCCTATGACCCGGCTACCGGCAAGCGGATCTGGCGCTTCAATACGGTGCCGCAGCCGGGTGAGTTCGGCCATGACACGTGGCCCGGCGATACGTGGAAGCGCGGGGCCGGCGCCACGTGGCTCACCGGCAGCTACGACGCCGAACTCGACACGCTCTACTGGGCCACGGGCAATCCCGGGCCCGATCTCGATGCGGACGTCCGCAAGGGCGACAACCTCTATACCGATGCGGTGGTGGCTCTCGACCCCAACACCGGCAAGCGCAAATGGCACTACCAGTTCACACCGAACGATAGTCACGATTGGGACGCCAATCAGGACCTCGTGTTGATCGATCGCCTCTGGCAAGGCCAGCCGCGCAAGCTGCTCGTGCAGGCCAATCGCAATGGCTTCTACTATGTCCTTGACCGCACGAACGGCAAGTTCCTACTCGGGCGCCCCTTCGTCAAGCAGACCTGGAACGCGGGCTTCGACGAAGGCGGGCGGCCCCTCATGGCGCCCAACTC
>JAYTKJ010000434.1:0-7797 GCA_043730365.1 Acidobacteriota bacterium
GCGCGCCGCCATCGGCTCGATACTCTTGCGTTCTCCAGGCAACAACAGTCCTTTGCAGTAATCTTTCAAAGGTGTCTGTCGGTCTTGATGCCCCGCGGCAGTCGCCAGGCCCTCTACATAGGCCGCGAAGCGCTTCACTTGTGGGCCTGGCGCAGACAGGCGTGTTCCCACAAAACAATTCTACCACGAAATGTTCTTTTTATGACCCAGTAGTACTAGAAGTTGATCTTGACCGCCAACTGCAGAATGCGCGGGTCGCCATCGGTGCCGGTCAGACGGCCGAAGTTCACGTTGGTCAGCCCGGTATTGGGATTGCCGAAGTTGGTGCGGTTGAAGACATTGAAACCTTCAAAGCGCAACTGCCCCAGCCCGGCTTCGCCGAACATCGGCAGCCGGAAGCCTTTCACCAGCGACAGATCAAGATTGGCGAAGCCCGGGCCATTCAGCGAATTCCGGCCCAACGAACCAAGCGTATTCGGCGCGGGATTCTGAAAACGCGTTTTGTCAAAGTAGGCGTTGATCTTCTCGCCCTTGGAGCGTCCGGTATCGAAAATCGGGCTACCTGAGCCGATCAAATCCACGCGCGCGCCTGCGACGCCGGCCAGCGTGTTGCCGGTGCCAGCCACGTGGAAATACCGGCCCGACTGCAGAGTGAGAATGCCGCTCAGCTTCCAGTCGCTCGCAATCGCGCGAGCTACGGGAGAGGACATCTTGGTGTAAGGCAAGTCCCACACCGCCGAGCTCACAAACCGGTGGGGGCGGTGGGCGTTGGTGGCGCCGCGGCCGGCAAAGAAGTTGAACGGATTGGAAATGGGCGCATCTTGCGCCGCCTGATTGGACGATTGAAAGTCGATGGACTTGGACCACGTGTAGGTGCCGAGTAACGTGAAGCCGCGGCTGTAGCGCTTGTCAAAGGAGACCTGCAAGCCGTGGTAGTTGGAATTCAAGCCGTGGAAGAATCGCACGATGCGCGAGAAGCCTTGGAACGGGCGGCGCTCATCGATGGTGTTCCTGTTTTCATTGAGCGAGAGCGCGGGGTTGTAGATGGGTGCGTTCTGATCGTACTCGCCTTTGAGATGGGTGGCCTTGGTGCCGACGTAAGCCACACGGAGGCGTGTGTCCTTCACTAACTCGCGTTCCACCGTGAGGTTCCACTGCGTCGTGTAAGTGGTTACGTACTTGCCGTCGAGCACAATAGTCTCGAGCGGACTGTCAAAGGGGCTATTCGGTCCGAAGCTGGCCAGCGGGAACAGATTGCTACTCTCGCGGCCCTGATAGGGTCTGTCAAGCTGGCCCGTCGTAAAGAGGGTGCTGTAGCTGAATGGCGAGACGTTGTTGGCATTGTTGGCGCCAAATAGCAGCGGCGCATCGTAGTAGATACCGATGCCGCTCCGAATGCTGGTCTTGCCGTTGCCGAAGGGATCCCAGGCGAGGCCGACCCGCGGCGCCAGATTGTTCCAATCCGTCTTGGACACCGGGCCGGGAATGATGCCGCCCTTCGGATCCTTATCGCCGTGGAACAGCAGCCCCGCCGGTGCGTTCTTAAAGACCGTTGAGCGGATGCCGGCGCGGAAGTTAGCCGCTTCAAAAGTCTGGTTGCGATCGAGCGTGTCGCTGAAGAATTCGTAGGGCTCGTAGCGCAGGCCGAAGTTGAGTGTCAGGCCGCGGGATGCGCGCCAGACGTCGCTGAAGAAGACACCCTTCGTCAGTTGGCGGCGATTCTCCAACTCGCCGTTGTTCTGCGTGAACAGGGAGAATCGGCCGAGCATGAAGTCGGCGCGGTCAAACCCGATGCGGTTTCCCAGCCCCGTGGCCGTACCGTCAAACTCCCAATAGCCGGAGCTATTGAAGATGGTGTCTTCGTTGTATTGCCGCCAGTTGAACTGGCCTCCCCAGGTAAAAGTGTGGCTGCCCTTGTTGAAGCTCCAGTCATGCAGCACTTCTTCGGTGGCGCGGGCAAAGCCCACTTTGGGGGCGCTGGAAATTCTCGCGCCGCTGTTGGTCATGGTGATCGACACATCGTTCGAAGCCGCGTAGGCGTCGATGCCGAAATCGCGAATCGTCTTGTTGAAGTCGCTGATCGCGTCACTCCGCACATGCATCCCGGTAAACTGCGTATGCGCGAGCATGCGGGCGCTCACAGCGAAGGTATGGGAGAGCGTGGCGTTGTAGGAGGGCTGCGTGCCCTGGGTCCGCGAAGCATGAATGTTCTCGGGCGGAGACCTATAGGGGTTAACCTGCTCATTCCTGAACATGCGCAATGCGAGGGTGTGCTTGGTGTTGTGAAGATAGTCAATCCGGCCAATATACTGGCGTCCGTTCTCGGGCGACGAAAAAGTGAAACGGGTGAATCCATCAGGGTCGGGGAGCGGTGAAACACCGAGTAACTTGGTGGCGGCCGGAGAAATACGGCTCGCCGGGATCGTATTGTTCGCAAACGGAGCGCCGGCCTGCTGGTCGTAAATGGCAATGGGATTGGTTGAGAAATCACCCCGCCGCTCGGCAGCGGTCAACGTCTGAACGCGAGTATCACCCGCCGCGGTACGAATCCACTGTTGCTGGTAGCCGCCAAAGGCGAACAGCTTGTTCTTCTTCAGCGGCCCACCCAAGGTGAACCCAGTCTGATTGCGTTTGAGCTTATCCTGAGCGCGCGAGAAAAAGTTGCTGGCGTTCAGTTCCGTGTTCCGCACAAACCAGAAGCCGTTGCCGTGGATTTCGTTGGTGCCGGACTTGGTCACCACGTTCACGGTGCCCGCCGAACTATTGCCTTGGTCCACCCCTGAGTTGCTCGTTTCCACCGAGAACTCAGAGACCGCGTCAGGGAACGGGAACGGGAGGTTGAGGTTCATCAGGTTGTCCATGTTCTCGCCGCCGTCGAGCGTGAACCGGACGTTGTTGTTGCGTGAACCGTTGATCGAAAAATTCTTCGTGCCCCGCGGACGGATGTTGCCACCCACGTCCCCGGAGTTGCTGCCGTACGCGGTGACACCGGCGGCCAGCAGCGCCAGGTCAGCGGCGTTGCGGCCGTTCAGCGGCAACTCCACCACGCGGGCGCGATCTACGGTTTCCTTGATCGTCGACGAGCGCGTTTCAACTTGCGGAGGCGCGGCGTCCACAGAAACCGTGCTCTTGATATCGCCAACTTCCAAAATGACATCGACCTTGACGTTTTCGTTGGCCTGCAGCACAATTCCTTTCCGCTCCGAACGGCGGAAGGCGGCTTGCTCGACAGCGAGCGAATAGCTGCCGATCGGCACCGAGGAGAAAAGGTACTGCCCGCCGTCACTTGTTTTCACGGTGCGCACTTGCCCCGTGGCTGCGCTCGTAACCGTGACCGTGGCTCCGGGCACGGCAGCGGCCTGCTGGTCTGTGACTACTCCGAACACGGCGGCGGTGTCGCGTGTCTGAGCCGGCACTAGCGATACGAAAAATACCGAGGCGAAGACAATGGACCCAAATTTCATGGCGCCTCAGTATACACATGCAGCGATTCAGTGTATAGGGCCTATGCTAGATGGGCTTCTTCAAAAACGCCAGCAGGTCGGCCATCTGCGCGGTGGACACTTCCTTGTCGAGATCCTCAGGCATCGCCGACAAGTTGGAAACATACATCTGCTTGATGTCCGAGCGTGGCACGACATCCTGCTTGCCCTTCTCGTGAACGAGCGTGATGGTGGTAGAAGTCTGTTGGGCAATCACGCCGTCCAGCGCGCCGCGCGAGGAGGTCTCCACCACATAGGACTCGTACATCTGCGCAATCGAGCGGCTGGGGATGAGGATATCGCCCAGCAATGAACCCGCGGTGCGATTGCGAATCGTCGCCAGGTCCGGCCCCACGTCCGAGCCCACGCCGTCCATCTTGTGGCACTTCGAGCACGTCTGTTCGAACACTGCTTTGCCGCGAGACGAATCGCCAGTCATCGTGAGCGCAACCTGGTACTTCGTCACCACCTCTTCGCGGTTACCGGCCTTGGCGGCGAGGAGCCCGCGGGCCCGCTCGCGCAGTTGAGGATCGCGGTGCATCTGCATCTGCGTGCGTTGGCGCGGCGAAAGCGACCAGGGTTGAATATCGCCCTTGTCGATCGCGTCCAGCAGGAGCGGGAATCGGTCGGCGCTGGTGAAGAGCGCTTGGCCCGCTTCGTTGCGGATCGCAGGTGTGAAGCTGCGCCACCGCGCCAGGAAAAACTTGGCGGCGTCCGGACCCTTTGACTTGCCCAGTGCCCGGGCCGCAGCCGCTTGCACCGATTCGGCCTCGGATGGATCAATCAACTTTTGATAGAACTCCGCAGGCTGGCTCTGCGGAGAAAGCGCGAGGAGACCTAGGGCGTCAACGCGCCGCTCAGGTTGTTCCTTATGGTCCGCCGCGACGAGCGCCGCCTGTTTCAGCAACGGCTCACGGCCGCGGGGAATGCCTGCACTCTCGATCAGCCGCAAGGCGGCCTGCCGGACCGTGGGTGCCGGATCGCCGTAAAGAGCGAACAATACGTCCAGCGGCGCCAGCGGGGAATGCCGCGCGCGAATTCCTTCGCCGAGCCCGCCCAGCACGGCCGCCCGCCACCACTCAGCGTCACCTGCCGAAGAAGGACGCGCTACCGCCGCCAACACCGTGGCCAGCTCCGCACTCTTGCCACGCGCGCCCAGGATCGATCCCAACTGCTCCAGGTAGTTCACGCGCCCCGGCGTCTTGGTCCAGTGCGAATCGATCGCGGCCTCGAAAGCCGGCAACGCGCCGTTCGAAGAAGTACTGAGCGCGGCAATCTGGAACCAGCGGTCTTCCATATCGCGATCCAGCATTCTCTTGCGCGCGGCCGCCGACGCCGGGGAACTCACCGAGCCGAGCGTCGCCAGCACCTGGAATCGGACGCGCGAATCGGGATCGGTCTCCATCTTCAACACCGCCTCGGCCAGCTTGGCATCCGACAGCCGCGATTCGGCTAGAACAACAGCATTCTCACGCACGCCCGGTTCGGCGTCGACCAGTGCGGCCGCTATCATTGCCGCGTCGAGCCTGCCCAGCCCATCGAGCGTCCACAATGCGTGGAGGCGGCCGAGCGGCGACTTACTCGCTTGCGCCAGTTGTGCCAGCGGCGCCACGGCACGCTCGCTGCGCCGGTCCATCAGCAGCCGTTGCGCGTTGCGCCGCCACCATATGTTCGGGCTTTCGAGATACTGCACGAGTTCGGCGTCCGAGGCTTGGCCCAAGTGGAGCCCGGTGGTGAACGGCGTAGCACCTTCCTTCGGCGTCACGCGGTAGATGCGTCCCATCGTCTGCCCGTCGTAGATGTCCTTGGCATCGGCCGTTTCACGCGAGGTCCATTCGGGATGCTCGATCACTTTGCGATAGTAATCGATCAGATACAACGCACCGTCCGGCCCATGGTAGAAATTCACGGGCCGAAACCATGGATCGGTTGACGCCAGGAACTCAACACCCTCCTTGGCGCGCGATGCCTTGTAAGTGGCGCCGGACTGCTTCCACAGATCGCGATGCACGAGTCCGTGCACAGGCTCGGCGATGAGCGTACCACCTTGAAACCAGCTGATGGAGCATGCGGACGTAAAAATACCGGTGCCGCTCAGTAGCTCGAATCGCGGATCCTTGACAATCGAAAACACCTGAGCGGCGGAGCCATGGTCGGACACATCCTGCATGGAGGAGCCCGTCATCAGATCCGGATTGCGCGCCAGGTAGCGCGCCGCGATCACCTCTTCTCGCGCGTGATTGGAGTTGTTGGCGGTGAGTAAGTGGCCGTAGTCGTCAAACGCCAGTCCGAACTGCGAAGTGCTGGACGTCGACTCCAGTTTAAAGCTATCCGGACGAAAACGTATGTTACGCCGCTCGTTCTTCACCGGCGGCGCACCCTTGCGATCGGCGAAGCGAATGTCGGAGCCCTTGTCTCCAAATTTCTCTGCGTAGACCACGGCGTTGGCAAAGCCCTCATGCGCCAGATAGATCCAGTTGTCGAGCGCGAACACGGGGCTATTGACGGTGTGCTGCGGATTGGTGAGCGCAAACCCGGTGAGCACCGCCTTGCGGATATCCGCCTTGCCGTCGCCATCGGTATCTTCCAGATACCAGACACTCGGCGCATCCGTGACGAGGATGCCTTTCTTCCAGCGCATGACGCCGGTGGGCAGCGTGAGTTGATCGGCGAACAAGGTGGACTTGTCGGGCTTGCCGTCGCTATTGGAATCCTCCAGCAACCAGATTTTGCCCAGGCGATGCTCGGTGTCGAGCGGGTAGCCCGAGTTCTGCACCACGTAGACCCGGCCGTTCTCGTCGATCTCCATGGCCACCGGGTCGGCAATCATCGGCTCGCTGGCATAGAGCTCAATCTTCCAGGCGGGATCGAGTTGGATGCTCTTCACTCCGTCGGCCGGAGCATGAGACAAGGGCGTTGGCGGCGCCGCAGTGCGATTACAACTGGCCAGAAAAAGTGCGGTGAGAAATAGGAAGGCGCGCGGCAATGCTACAAATCCTTTCTGACCGAAGTATACACGCGGGCCAGTCACACCGCGAACAATCGCGTGATCGCGCGGCGTGAAACCGCGTCGGCGGGAGACTGCACCAGCCACCCCTCCCAACGCCTTGCCACCATCTCGGCCGCCAGCGGGCCGTACGCCACGGTCTCCCATTCGCGAATAAACACGCAGTCCATGCGTGTCTGGTGCCGCGCGAAAAAGTTGACCATGTCGGCCCCCGCGCGCTTGATGTCGGCCGCATCCATCGCCACGCCCACCACCTCGGGATTGGTGCGCAGCATCATCTCTTCCATTTCGAGTCCATTGCCACCAAACTCGCCGCGCCCGTTGCGATACCGCATACCCAGCCGCTTGGATAAACACACGCGCCCGGCTTGATTCAACGCGATGCACTTGGCGGTGAGAGCGGCGCGATTGAGCCGCCCATCATAGCAAGTGCGTCCGTTCAGGATCAGCCGCTCAGCGCCTTGCGCCGCCGCCGCGCTCGCCACTCGCTCGATCAATTCGCGCGGGGGCAAGCCGGATTTCGGATCGTAGGAATTGAGCCGGATCTCAACCGCCACCAATCGCCGCGCGCCAAGAGGGGAAGCCGCGGCGTCATGCGCGAGCACCACACCGGCATAGCGCAATGCCGCAGCCGGCACCGCGCCGTATGCAGCGACTTGCATCGCGGGGGGAGGCGCGGCCGCCGCGACCGACGCTATGGTCAGAGCGCCACAAAACTTCCGGCGTGGAATGATTGTCACGCCTTCAGCATAGCCTTGACTCGCCTGCCCCCTTCACGCTACTGTGTGGGCGAATGAAGAGACTCCTGATCAACTGGCTCATCAGCGCCGTCAGCCTGCTCATTGTGGCTCACGTTATCAAAGGGTTCAACGTGGCCAGCTTTCAGTCGGCCCTGATCGCCGCCATCATTATCGGTTTGGTGAACTCGACGCTCGGGCTGGTGCTGAAGTTCCTCACGTTCCCGTGGATCATTCTCACCTTGGGCCTGGCCTCGCTGGCGATCAACGCACTTATGTTGATGCTCTCGGCGAATTTCGTGGACGGTTTCTCGGTGGATGGCTTTGTGCCAGCCTTTATTGGCTCGATCCTGCTCAGTTTCTCCAACTTCATCTTGCGGATGATCGTGCCGGACTTTGGTGGGAAGAAAGACGGCAAGTAACTAATACTACTGTGTTACAAAATCACGAGAGTCCGGGCACCGATGTGAGCAGCGCTCGTTTCGCCCCGTCGCCTCCGGAGCCTATGCATCTTCTCCCGCGAGGGCCTGTCTCCGCGTCTCCGCGCCTCAGCGTTGAACGATGCCTTCCA
>JAYTKJ010000435.1:0-9197 GCA_043730365.1 Acidobacteriota bacterium
AAGGAAGGCCTGGTTGACGACCTAAACATCAAGATCAAGGAAGGCGCTCAGCCGCTGGACATCGTAAATGGGCCGCTGATGGCCGGGATGAGCGAGGTAGGCCGGCTGTTCAACGCCAACGAGTTGATTGTGGCCGAGGTGTTGCAATCGGCCGAGGCAATGAAAGCCGCCGTCAATCACCTTGAACAGTTCATGACGAAAGCCGACACGGCGGCGCGCGGGAAGGTTGTGTTGGCGACCGTCAAGGGCGACGTCCACGACATTGGCAAGAATCTGGTGGAGATCATTCTCTCCAACAACGGTTACACGGTGATCAACCTCGGCATCAAGATCCCGCCTGACGACCTCATTCGGGCCTACCGGGAACACCAGCCCGACGCCATTGGGTTGTCCGGGCTGCTGGTGAAAAGCGCACAGCAGATGGTGCACACGGCGAACGATTTCCGCGAGGCCGGAGTCAACGTGCCTGTGCTGGTTGGCGGCGCGGCGCTGTCGGAAAAATACACCACGCGCAACATCGCGCCCGCCTATGCCTCGCCAACCTTTTATTGCAAGGACGCGATGACCGGGCTAGCTACGCTGAACCGCATCATGGATCCATTGACGCGCCAGGCGGAGCTGAAATCTCATATCTTTGCCGCTCCCAGCGCCGCCTTGGCTGAGTCGGCTGAACCGGCTTGGCCCGTGAGTACGGTCCGTAGCGCCAAGGTCCGCACCGATGTTCCGGTGCCGCAACTGCCGTACGCCGAGCGGCGCGCGCGGCTCATTCCCAACCTCGCCGAAGTGTGGGGCTATATCAATCCATTCATGTTGTATGGCCGTCATCTTGGCTTCAAGGGGAACTTTGAGAAGCTGCTGGCCGATCGTGACCCTCAGGCGCTGGCGCTGTTCCATGACGTCGAAGAGGTGAAGAAGGAAGCCGCCCAGTTCATGAAGGTGCGCGCGGTGTGGCGATTCTTTGAGACGGAGCGCCAGGACAACAACATCCTGCTGTACGAGGCCGGCGCGGTGTCGCCTGCCCACTGCTTCGAATTCGGCCGCCAACCCAAGGAGCAGGGCCTCTGTCTGAGCGACTATGTACTACCGGCCGCAGCCGGTCGTAGGGATCAGATGGCGCTCTTCGTGGTCACGGCGGGCGAGGGAGTCCGGGAACGGGCCGAGGCCGCCAAAGTGGCGGGGTCGTATCTGAAAGCTCACGCGCTACAAGCACTGGCGATTGAAACCGCCGAGGGCGCCGCCGAGTATTTACATCGCCGGATCCGGGAAGAATGGGGCTTTGCCGACCCTGCCGAAATGACGATGCAGCAGCGTTTCACGTCGCGATACCGTGGCAAGCGCTACAGTTTTGGTTACCCCGCTTGCCCTAATCTAGATGATCAGGAATGGCTCTTCAAGTTATTGCAGCCAGAGGAAATTGGAGTTCAGTTGACCGAAGGGATGATGATGGAGCCAGAGGCCAGCGTGAGTGCGCTGGTGTTCCATCACCCGGACTGCAGCTACTTCACCGCCAGTGCCGTCGAAGAGCCAGCCATGGCCGGCTGACCAAAGACTTTGCAATTCTTTACCATCCCAAACGTAGCGGGCCACGTCTTCTGGCTGCAGAATGGGAAGCATGAGTTGGGCGGCGGCGATTCCAGACACCGATCTGATGCTCCGGCTCCAGGCCGGGTCCATGGACTGCATGACGGTCCTGTGCGAAAGGCATTGGGAGCGGCTGGTGGTGTTCGTGCAGGGCATCGTCCGGAACCGCGCGGCGGCTGAAGAGATCGCACAGGAATCGTTCCTACGCGTATATCTTTCGCGAGACCGCTATGAGCCCACAGCGCGATTCACCACTTGGCTTTACCGCATTGCCACTAACCGGGCGCTCAACTTCCTCCGCGATCACCGTATGGAATCCAGCGTGGAAAGCTTGGATCAGCCTACGGTGGACGGCGTGGCGCGGCAAATCCCCGATCTGCGGGTCCGCCCGGACCAGCAAGCCGAAACCAACCAAAGGAACCTGACGATTCGCCGGCTGGTGGGAGAGGCGCTCGAAGGATTGCCTGAGCGGCAGCGGCGCGCCGTGATCCTCCATCGGTATCACGAGATGAGCTACGAACAGATTGCCCGCGAGTTGGGATGCACCGTGGCCAGCGTCAAGTCCCTGCTCTGGCGAGCCTATTCGGCGTTGCGGGGCGCGCTCGAACCGGTCCTGGCCGCGTCGCAATTGTAACTTCCGGCCCGCGAGTGTGGTCTCATAAGTAGAGCGCATGGGCCGTTTCTCAATTGTTCTTTTCTCAGCCCTGACATCTATCCCCGCTTTTTCTCAGGAAGAATTGTCGGTGCGCCAAGCCGTTGAGCGGGCGCTGGCCAGCCATCCCCTATTGGCTTCGGCGGCCCATCGGATGGAGGCAGCCGACGCGGTGAAAACGCAAGCCGGGCTGTATCCAAACCCCCGGCTGGTTTTGCAGCACGAGAATACGCGCCCGGGTTCGCAGCGCCATCCCTTCGTCTACTCGCGCGACACAGACCAGTTCGCGTTCCTGCAGCAGACCTTTGAGACCGCCGGCAAGCGGGATAGCCGCCTTGCGCTAGCTGAGTCCGGACGCCTACGTTCCGGGCTGGAGCGTGACCTGCTGCGACAGCAGATCGCGGCCAGGGTGAGCATCGCCTATTGGACGGCGGTGGGCGCCAGCCGCCAGCACGCGCTGCTGGTGGAAAGCGCGGCCAACTTGCAGCGCATCGTTGAGTACCACGAGATTCGGGTACGCGAGGGGGCGTTGGCTGAAGCCGATCTGTTGCGGATTCGCGTGGAAGCACTGCGCTTGAACGTAGATATCAATCATGCGTTCCTAGCGGCTGAGCGGGCGCGCATCCATCTATTCCGGGATATGGGCCAACGAGAGTTTCCGCCAGTGAAGTTTTCCGACACGCTGGAGGCGGCGTTGAGCGAGGCTATGCCAGCCGAGCTGGCCGCGGCCCTGGCGCAACGGGTTGAGCTCAAGGTGGCAGGCGCGCAGGCCGAGCAGGCTCGCGCACTTCAAGGCGTCCAGACGTCGCTGGCCAAGCCGAATGTGGACGTATTGTTCGGCCTGAAGCGAACGTCGGGGTTGAACACGATGATCGGTGGCGTACAGTGGGACTTGCCCTTTCGCAACCGTAACCAGGGCAATATTGCCGTGGCTGCAGCCGAGATTCGGTTGGCTGAGTCCAACCTCGCCGCGGCGGCGGCTCTGGTTCGCGCCGAATTCGAGGCGGCGCTGTCGGCCTATCGACTGCATCGGCAAGATGTGGTGACATTCCTCGAGCCTCTCCAACGCCAAGCCGCTGAGACCTTCCGGATTGCCGAGGCGGCGTATCGCGAAGGGGGCTCGGACCTGTTGCGGCTGCTCGATGCCCAGCGTGTAGGGATTGAATCGCGGATCGCCCACATTCAAGGGCTAACTGAAGTGCGTGCCGCGCAAGCGGAGCTGCAAGCGGCGATGGGGGTGCAACCGTGAAGCACGGATCGATAGCGGCGGGGACAATCGCACTCATCGCGTGGGCGCTGATGAGCTGCGGCGGCGGGTCTCCGGCTCCGGTGCAGGCTCGTTCGCCCGAACCGCCCGGTGCCGCGAAGGCATCGGCGTCAGAGGTGGCTGTCAAGCCAGGGCAAACCGGAATCGCCGTCGAAACCGTGCGCGAGGAGTCTGTCCAGGAAAGTTTCCACGCGACCGGCCGATTGACGGTGAACGATAACCAGACGTGGCGCGTGGGTGCGGTGACGGAAGGCCGCATCGTGAAGGTACTCGCCAATCCAGGTGACATGGTGAAGGCCGGGCAGGTGTTGGCGCGCATGCATAGTCACGAGGTGCATGATGGCCGGGCCGAGTATCGGAAGGCCCTCAATGAAGTGACGCGGGCGCGGGCAGCCGAGTCCTACGTGACCCAGGTGCGGAATCGCGCCAAGCGGCTGTACGCTCTCAAGGCCGCCGCGCTTGAGCATGTCGAGCACGCCGAGGCCGACGTCAAGAATGCCGCGGCGGCCGTCGAGCAGGCGCTCAACGAACTGGAGCGAACCAAGACACACCTGGTGGATTTCCTCCAGGTGCCGTTGGACGAGCCCGGCAAACATAGCGACGGACCTCATACCGAGGATGCGCATGGCGACGAGGATCTGATTCCGGTGAAGGCTCCGGCCTCCGGCACTTTGCTCGAGCGTAAGGTTACGGCGGGCTCGGTGGTGGCGGCCGCAGCCGAACTCTTCGTCATCAGCGATCTGTCCATCATCTGGATGCAGGCCAGCGTCGGCGAAGCCCAGATTGCGCGCGTGCGCCCGGGCCAGGGAGTGAGGATCGAAGTGCAGGCCCAGCCCGGACGAACGTTCTTTGGGCGCGTGATCAAGCTGGGCGAGCAGATGGACCCGGCCACACGCACGCTGCCGGTGCGCATTGAACTGGCTAACGCCAACGGGCTGCTGAAACCGGAAATGTACGCCGATGCGGATCTGTCCTCGGGCGGCAGCCGTAGCGCGATCTATGTAGCCGAGTCCGCTCTACAGGAGATCAAAGGCCAGACTGTCGTCTTTGTGGAGAAGGCCCCCGGACAATACGACGCGCGCGCCGTCGAAACCGGGCGATCGCTCGATGGCCGCGTGGCGCTGCTCCACGGCGTCTCGCCGGGAGACAAAGTGGTGGTCAAAGGCGCCTTCATTCTGAAGTCGCAGCTCCTCAAGAAAGCCCTGTCGGACGAGGAATAGCTTCGGCCCTCAAACATGCTCAAGGCCCTGATCGATTTTCATCTCAACAACCGCTGGGTTGTCTTGCTCGGTTTGGTGGCAGTGGCTGGTTACGGCTTTTACTCATTGTCAAACCTGCCGATTGAAGCCTTTCCTGACTTGACGAACAATCAGGTGGTGGTGGTGACCGAATGCCCCGCCATGGGACCGGCCGAAGTGGAGATGCTGGTTACGTATCCGATCGAGACCGCCATGATGGGGCTGCCCAAGATGGAAGAGGTGCGGTCGATCTCCAAGCTGGGCTTGTCGATGGTGACGGTGATCTTCGACGATTCGGTGAATATCTATTTCGCGCGGCAGGTGATGAATGAGCGTCTGAACGAAGTGCGGAATCGCCTGCCCGCCGCCGTGAAGCCGACGCTGGGTCCGGTGGCCACTGCGTTCGGCGAAGTCTATCAATATACGGTGGAAGGCCCGCAATCGGCCATGGACTTGAAGGCTCTGCATGACTGGCAGATACGGAATCAGCTGCGGTCTCTCCAAGGCGTCAACGAGATCAACACCTGGGGTGGGCTCACCCGGCAGTATCAGGTCGAGGTCAATCCATCGGCGTTGCTCCGCTACGGCCTCACCCTGCGCGATGTGTTTGAACGCCTGCGTGAGAACAATGAAAATTTCGGCGGCGGGTATATCGAGCACGGTTCTGAGCAATACAATGTGCGCGGCTTGGGGCGCGCCGCGGGGATCGAGGACCTGCAGAAAATCGTGGTGTTGTCGCGCGCCGGGACGCCGGTGCTGCTGCGCGAGGTGGCCAACGTGAAGCTGGGGCCGATGCCGCGGCAGGGCGCCGTCACGCGCGACGGGCGCGGCGAGGCGGTGTCCGGCATGGTCATCATGCTCAAGGGCGAGAACGGCAAGAACGTCATTGAGCGCGTCAAAGCGCGGCTGGCTTCGCTGCGGCTTCCCGATGGCGTGAAGATCCGGCCGTTCTATGACCAGTCTGAAGTGATCGATGGCACGATCGCCACCGTGCGCCGCAACCTGCTCGAAGGTGGGCTGCTCGTGATGCTGGTGTTGTTTGTGTTTCTCGGCAACGTGCGCGCCGCGCTGCTGGTGGCCTGCGTGATTCCGCTATCGATGCTGGTGGGCTTTATCGGCATGCGGCTGTTTGGGGTGTCGGCGAATCTGATGAGCCTGGGCGCGATCGACTTCGGCATGATTGTCGACGGCGCGGTGGTGATGATGGAGAACGCCATGCGCCGGCTGCATCAACGCGATGCGGACGGTGGCTATGCGCCCTTTGCGCGAGTGGAGGCGGCTGCCCGCGAGGTGGCGCGGCCCATTCTGTTTGGGGTGGCGATCATCATCGCGGTGTATCTGCCGATCTTTCTGCTCGAAGGGCTGGAGGGCCGCATGTTCCGCCCGATGGCGATAACGGTCTGCTCGGCTCTGTTCGGCTCGCTGGCGTTGGCCCTCTTTGTGATTCCGTCAGCTTCGGCGATGGCGTTTGCCCGGCGACCGCCGAGTGAGTTTTCCGAGCGCTGGTTTGAATGGTTGCGATTGCGGTATCGCCGCGTACTGGCGGCCGTCGTGCGGCAACGCTTGTTGACGGTCGCCGTTGCGCTGTGCGCCCTAGTCACGGCCGGCATTCTCCTCTCCCGCATGGGCTCCGAGTTCATGCCCAAGCTGGACGAGGGGTCCATCCTCATCGAGAGCCGCAAGTTGCCCGGCGTCTCGGTGACGCAATCGGTGGCGCTGTCGACGCAAGTGGAAGGCTTGTTGCTGAAGCAGTTCCCCGAACTCACCAGCATCGTCACCAAGATTGGCCGGCCGGATCTGGCTACTGAGGCGATGGGCGTCCATCAGGGCGATATCTATGTCCTTCTCAAACCGCGCTCGGAGTGGAAGCGATTCAGCTCCAAAGCACAACTGATCGAAGCCATGGCCAAAGCGCTGGAAGAGGTGCCGGGCATGGCGTTCAACTTCACCCAGCCGATGGCGATGCGGCTGGACGAAGTGGTGTCGGGCGTCAAGGCTGATCTGGCGTTGAAGATTTTCGGCGAGGACAGCCGCGTGCTGGAGCAACTCGGGGAGCGGGCGCTGCGGATTGTTTCTACTGTGAGAGGCTCGGCGGACGCGCAGACGGAGATCGTCTCCGGAATTGCCGGGATGACCGTGACGGCGGATCGGGCGGCACTGGCCCGGTATGGACTCAACGTGGCGGATTTGCGCGACGCCCTGGATGTGGTCGTGAGCGGCAAGGCCGTCTCGACGCTGATCGAGGGCCAACGCCAGTTTGAAATCGTAGTGCGGTGGCCGGATTCCTACCATGAGAATCTTGACGGCGTGCGTTCGGTGTTGCTGCCCGCTCCGGGCGGTGAACAGGTGCGGCTAGGCCAGGTGGCGCAAGTGAAGATCGAAGGTGGGCCCGACACGATTTCGCGAGAGAACGGACAACGGCGCCTCGTGGTGCAGTCCAATGTGCGCGGCCGTGATCTCGGCACGTTCGTCGACGAAGTTCGCCGCCGGATCGATGCTGAACTCAAACTACTGCCCGGCTACTCGCTCACGTACGGCGGCCAGTTCGAGAATCAGGAACGGGCGACGCGGCGTTTGGCGCTGGTGCTGCCGCTCACGGGCATGATCATTTTCGCGCTGCTCTATTCGACGTTCCATTCGGCGCGGCAGTCGTTCCTGATTATCCTGAACGTGCCGTTTGCCCTGGTGGGTGGAGTAGCGGCGCTTTGGCTGCGCGACATGAATTTAAACTTATCGGCTTCGGTCGGATTCATCGCGCTGTTTGGCGTGGCTGTGTTGAACGGGATTGTGTTGGTGAGTTCGATCAATCAACTACGGCAAGAGGGCATGGAAATGCTGGAGGCAACGCTCGAAGGCGCCTCGCTGCGGTTGCGTCCGGTGTTGATGACGGCGCTGGTGGCTTCGTTGGGTTTCCTGCCGATGGCACTGTCAGCGTCGATCGGCGCCGAAGTTCAGCGGCCTTTGGCCACGGTGGTGATTGGCGGCTTGGCTACCAGCACGCTGTTGACGCTGTTCTTGCTGCCGGTTTTGTACCCGTGGTTTTCGCGTGGCGCCGCAGATTAGCCGGCCTACTACCACTGCTCCACGCGCAATCCACCAACCCTCACAAACTCCCGCACGTTGCGTGTGACCAGGAGAAGATCTCGCGATCTCGCAATGGCAGCGATCAGCAGATCGTTTGACCCGATGGGTGTGCCGGCTCGTTCCAGGTCGGCCCGGATCACTCCGTAGTGCGAGGCGGCGTCATTGTCAAATGGCAGCGATTCAAACGGACTCAAGAGACGCGTGAAGCCAATCAGGTTAGCCTCAACGCGTTGGCTCTTCCGGGCGCCGAACATCAACTCAGCGACAACCACGCTACATGAAACGACTCGGCTTGGACCTAGGCTCTGCAGCTTCGTCGTGAGGCCGTCCTCACCCTTAGCCAGCCCGACCCACACGTTGGTATCAAGCAGGTAACGCTCGGTCATTCCGCATCCAACCCTGGCACTGGCTCCGGCGGTAGATCGGCGGGCTCGACAAAATCGTTATCGTCGCGCAGGAATCCACAAATGCTACTGAAGTATTCCGCCGGCCACACATCGCCACCGGAAGGCTCGTGATCGAGCAGCCGCACTACGTACCTTGAAAGTGGCAGGCCGACCTTTTTCGCCTCTTTACGCAGACGCGAAGCCTGCTCCTCCGGAATATAAATATTGAGCTGTGCCATCGACAAGAGTATACCAAGTATACTTGGTATACGCAAGGGAATGTTTCCAATCCTTACTTGGCCGGCTCCACCAGCATCTTGCCGAAGATCGCGCTAAACAGCGCTTCCTGCAGCGGGCCCTTCAAATTGCGCATTAGCCGGTGGCGGAGCGTCTCGTAGCTCTGCGTGCCCGCAAACAAATCCTGCATCAGTGACCGGAAACGCGGGCTGCGCCGAATGAACTGGACCATCCGGGCGGGGATCGAGTCAAACAACAGCTTGCCGGTAAACACCCGCTTGGCGATGAGCGAGCCGAGGTAGAGATCGCGCATAAAGTCGGCATCGACGAGTGACCGGTAGGCGGCGGGCTTGGCCGCGGGCGCATGCGCGTCGTTGAGGATCACCTGGCTCGCCAGATCGCCAGACCGGATCGCGTAGTAGAGCCCTTCACCGGTGATTGGATCGACCAGGCCGCCGGCATCTCCCACCGCGAGCCAGCCGTCGCCAGCCACGCGATTGCCGCTCCACGAGGGCGAATCAAGCGCCGGCAGCATGTGCGCGTAAAACTGCGAACCGCGCCAACCGATGCCGCGCTCATCCATATACCGCTCCAGCCGGGCGCGCAGCGCCTGCGCCGGTTCGCCTTTGCCGCAGATGCCCACCGACAGATGGCCGCACCGCGGAAAAACCCAGATGTAGCCTTCCAGACCCGGAAGAAATTGAATGTCGATATGCGTCTGATCACTGCTCACGTAGTAGCCGAGCGCGTGC
>JAYTKJ010000436.1:0-5634 GCA_043730365.1 Acidobacteriota bacterium
CTAACTGCAAGTTTAACCTCAAAACCATGTTCCAGGCAAGGTCCGAATCTCGTGGGATGCGAATCTCCCTCTACGCTACTGATTAGACTGGGGATCTAATTCCCGTGCGAAGTTCCTGCCCGCAAGCCCGCAAATTGTCCGGCCCGCAATCGGTTGTCAGCGTTTCTTAGAAATGTCCCCATCCTTTCGTGATTGGCTTGCTAAGGCTGATCGGGCGATTCCTGCCACGCGAGATCAGGCGGCTACCGCCGACCGATTTGCCGCAACGCTCGGGTTGCCGGTTGCCGGTTGCCGCTTCAGCCGCGTCCCGATCGTTACCTTTCGCCGTTCACTGATACTCCCTGGCCGCCTCAGGCAACAGCCGCTGCTTGGCGAGAAGCCCGCCCAGCAACTCATGGGCTCCGGCCATGTCCGGTTTCGCCCGCGCGGCGGCTTCCAGCGATTGTTGCGCTTCATCCAGCCGGTTGAGTGAATCGGCGCGAAGGCGCAGTCATATTAATGCAGCCCAAAGCCCGGCTGTAGCCGGATTGCACGGCGAAGTCCTTGATAGCCCCGTCCATGTCTCCCAGTCCGGCCCGCGCGATGCCCATGAAATCGTGCATCGGGCTTGAGCCGATTTGCCCCTGTTTGTCGCGTCTTGTGTCGAGCGACGAATATGGGATGCGCAACAGCAACATTGCCGGGCACGTTTGCGCGTGGTCTAATACGATTCAGCGTGGACCAAGCCTTGCCCGACGCCACTCCAGCCCAGCACTGGGAGCGAGTAAGACGCATCTTGTCTTCCGCGTTTGAGCTAGCGGCCGGTGAGCGGTCCACGTACCTTGACCAGGCCTGCAGTGGCGACGCGGCTTTGCGCGCCGAAGTGGACTCGCTTCTGGCGGCTTCGGCGCAGCCCGCTTTTCTCGATCGGCCCGCCGAGTTGCCCGCAGGAAACGCCGAGGTGGACGCCACGCTGACGATGGAATCGAAGACGTCAAGCGCCGGATTGCGGGCCGGCTCGCGGATCGGTCATTACGAAATCGTGCGGAAAATCGGCGAGGGCGGCATGGGCGCCGTCTATCAGGCGACCGATTTGAACCTGGCGCGGCCGGCGGCGCTGAAAGTGATTTCACACGCCTATGTTTCAGGGGATGACAAGCTCCGGTTTACCCGCGAGGCGCAGGCAGCTTCGGCGCTGAACCATCCGAACATCATCACCATCTATGAGTACAACTACGAGGCGGGCGTCGACTTCATCGCCATGGAGTATGTGGATGGCGTTTCCCTCAGCGGGTTGTTGGCGCGCCGGGCAGCGGCCAATCGCAAAGGCGCCGGCAAAGAAGCGCCCGTAGACAAACCTATGGACGATCAACTGCTGAGTTGCGCCCGGCAGGTGGCATCGGCTCTAGCGCAGGCGCACGCGGCGGGCATTACTCATCGCGATTTGAAACCGGCCAACGTCGTCGTGGCAAACGACAGCGGGGTGGCTAAGGTGCTCGACTTTGGCCTGGCCAAGAGAGAGCCCAAGATTGGCGCCGGGTCCGGCCTGGAACCGGCCGAGTTGACGCGCGCCGGCACGGTGATGGGCACGCCCGGCTACATGTCTCCCGAACAAGCGCTGGGTGAGACGGCCGACTGGCGGAGCGACATCTTCTCGTTCGGCGTGATCTTGTATGAGATCGTTTGCGGCGTCCATCCGTTCCGCGGCGCCAATGCCGTGGCCACGTTGAACAACGTGGTGCACCAGGAGCCGCGGCCTGCACGAGAGCATGTTCCTTCGTTGCCGCTCGCACTCAGCGAACTGATCGAGCGTTGCCTGGTGAAGGATCGCGAGCATCGGTTGAAATCGCTCGCCGAAGCGGTGCGGGTGCTTGACAGGCATTTGGATGCGGGTCGGCTGGGGGTGGGTGTGGCGGCTTCCACACGGCGTGGCTGGATCGCAGGCGCGGCATTCACCGCAGCGGTAGTTCTTGGAGGCTGGCTGTTCTGGCCACGCCCGCAGGCCCCGGCGTCCATACCGATAACCGCGCCCTTCACCTATGCGGTGCAAGCGCAGCGCCCAGGAACCGCCGAGCCATACAAGGCCGCGCTCGATGAGTCTTTCCAAGGTGGCCAGAAATTCCGCCTGCAGCTTCGTGCGGCCAGGGCTGGTTACATCTATGTGGTGAACTACGGCCCCGGCCCCAGCGGCGCACCGCGCTATTGGGTGCTGCACCCGTCGCAACCCGGCCACTCGGCCGCCGCCGGAGATCGGATTGTCACCGGCTGGTACGTGTTCGACCAGAACCCCGGGGTGGAGCGCCTGTGGATGGTTTGGTCACAGCAGCCCGTTGCGCTCTTCGAAGCGCCCCTTGGCACTCCAGCCGCGGGTCTGGTAGACTCCCCCACTGCGGCCGCAGCCATTGAGCGGTTGCTGGCTTCACGTAAGGAAGTCACGGCCGAGTTGGTGGAATTAAACCACCGGTAAACGTTTTTTGCTTTCAACCGGACGGCCCTCGCGGCGCCCGGCGGATCAACTTAGAACAGAGCACGCTTGTGCAAAAGGAAAAGAAATATGGCTAACATTCCTAATGGCAGTTACGCGGTTACGCTGAGTAAGACGGCCAACTCCTGGGCCAACGGCAATCTGGTGGTCAGTGGGCCACCCAGTTCTCAAACAGTGAATTACCAGGTTTCCGGGTCGCCCAACTCCGCGGTGAGTAGCGGCTGGTCCATTGATGCGGCCAACGTCAGCTTCACGGTCACCGGCCTGGTGAGCACCTCCGGCTCGTCCTGCACCGTAGCTTTTACGGGCGGTGTCTATTCCGTCACCCCGCCGCCGCCCCCTAATGGCCGACGCAAGATCACCGGCGGCACCGCAACCGGCGACTGCCTGGCAGCCTTAGTCATGGGCACGCCATCCGATAGCTGGTCAGCCGACGGCGGACCGGGCCCGATTCCCGATGAGGAACTGACGGCAGCGGCGACCGTGAAAGCTGGCTACTAGCCATCAATGATTGCAGCGCGAACTGCGGGTGGGCCAAGAGGAATCTCACTCACCCGCTACCAACCGCGCTTTTTGGATCCAGGATCCACCCCCGGTTCGTCGGCCGGGGGTGGCCTTCCGGGGCCACGTCACGTATGATCGCAAATGGGTTGGCCATTCAAGATGTTACTCCTGAGTCGCTATTTTCGAGTGATTGCCCTCCTTGCGCTGTCTAGCACTGGCTCACAATCCGCCTTGCATGCGCAACCTCCCGTTCCCACCGGGCTAGTCCTCAATCGGATTTTGGAGCGAGAGATTCACGGCGGAGAGATCCATGTTTACCAGATCGCGGCTGAAGCAGGACAGTTTGCCCATGTTGAACTCCAACAGCTTGGCGTTGACGTCAGACTTTCCATCGCGGGACCAAACGGTGAGGAACTGCTGGCGAGCGATCTTCCTAACGGAGCGAACGGACCCGAGTCATTGGCAATTATCGTTAGCCTCCCGGGCCCGCACCAGTTTAGAGTATCGGCTCCCGGCGCTCGCGATTCGCGCGGCGCCTACCAAATTCAACTCCTGGCTCTGCGAACCGCCACCACAACGGACATACAGCACGCCAAGGCCGAACAGACATTTCAAAGGGCAGTCCAGTTACGCACCGCGAATTCCGCGGAAGCTCGCCGGGAAGCCATCGCCAACTTCGATGCCGCTCTGCCCTTCTTCGTTTCGAACGGGGATTCCTACCGGCGAGCCATTATCGCCAATTCGACTGGGCTCCTGTTTGCGCGGCTAGGCGACATGCGAAGCGCACTTCCCCGATATGAAGAGGCGATAGGGCTGTACCACCTTTTGAAAGACCCCGGCGAGGGCGGCGCGCTGAACAATGCAGGTGGCGCTGCCGACGTATTGGGCGACTTCGTTCGCGCCAAGTCATTTTATGAACTTGCGCTCAGCGTTTTCGCCCGCAATGGAAACTACCGCGAACAAGCGAACACACTCAGTAATCTTGGCAAGCTCGCTGCCGACCAATCCAATTGGCAGAAAGCGCTGGCCTATTATGCAGATGCCCTGAAGCTTAACCGTGAGTTGGGCGAAAAACGCCGGGAAGCCATCGTGCTCGGCAATCTCGGCAGCGTCTACCTCGGCTTGGGCGATTACGATCGGGCGCGGGACTACATTGAGCAGGCGCTCAAGCTGGAGCAAACAATCACCGATTCCAGTCATGCGGTTCACCTTGTAACCCTGGGCGCCACCCGGCTGCGCCTGAACCAGAACACCGAGGCGCTCCCGTTGTTCGAACAGGCCTCGGCCATGTATCGCACGCTGGGCGATCGCCGTGGGGAAGGAACGGCGTTGTCGTATTGGGGCCAGAACCAGGCCCTATTCGGGGACCGCGCCAAGGGCATTGAAGCACTGGAGCAGGCCATCGCTTTACTGAGCCGGGCCGGCGACCGCCGCGGGGAGGCCGTGGCCCGGCGTGCAAGCGCCGAGGTTCAAACCGCGGTTGGCGATCCCCGCAAGGCCATTGAATACGCCACGTCCGCACTCGAGGGTTTCCGCGCCATCGGCGACTCCAACGGCGAAGCCTACACGCTCGTTACGCTCGCCAGCGCCCAACGCAAAGCGGGTGATCTCGCCGCGGCGCGCCAATCCGCCGCACAGGCCATCACCCGCACGGAAGCCGTTCGCACCGGCGTAGGTACCGACCAGACACGCGCCACCTACCTTGCTTCCCGCCAGGACGCCTATACCTTCACGATTGGCCTGCTGATGCAACTCGGCCTCCCCTCCGAAGCCTTGGCCATGGGCGAACGCGCCCGCGCGCGCGGCCTCATGGAAATGCTCGCCGAAGGAAACACCGAGATTCGAAGCGGTCTCGACCCGGCCCTCGTGGCCCGCCAGCGCCAGATTTCCGATGCACTCAACGGCCAAGGCGCGCGGCTGTTGCAGCAGCGCGATGAAACGCGCCGCGCCGCGCTGCAACAAGAGGTCCGCAACCTGGAGCAGGAATACCAAACCGTGCAGGCCGCTCTGCGCATGGCCAATCCCCACTACGCCGCGCTCGCGCAACCCGAACCACTCACGGCGGTCCAAATGCAGGCTTTGCTCGATGCCGATACCCTGCTGCTCGAATATTCGTTGGGCGAAGAACGCAGCTATCTCTGGGGTGTCACCAAGACCGGGCTTCAGGCGTTTGAGCTTCCCGCCCGCGCCAAAATCGAGGCCCAGGTGGATCGCGTGATGGAGCTGCTCACCGTACGCGGCCAGACCAAGCGCTTCGAAACACCAGCCGAACGCGCCCAGCGCATCGCCCACGCGGACGCCGGGTTGATCGCCGCCGCACGCGAGCTCAGCGACATGATTCTGCGCCCCGCTGCGGCGATGCTGGTTGGCAAGCGCCTCGTCATCGTGCCCGATGGCGTGCTGCAGCGGCTGCCGTTCAGCTTCTTGCCGCTGCCAGGCTCTGATGAACCGGTGGTGGCCGCGCATGAAATGGTGACGCTGCCCTCAGCCTCAGCGCTCGCTGTATTGCGGCGGGAACTAGCCGGACGCAAGCGCGCCGCAAAAACCGTGGCCGTGTTTGCCGATCCTGTCTTTGATGCCGAAGACCCGCGCATGACCGCCGCGACTGCGAAACCGGCCGCGATGGCCAGCGCTTCGCGTATTCTGGAACACATCGGCGAGGCTAC
>JAYTKJ010000437.1:0-11692 GCA_043730365.1 Acidobacteriota bacterium
GGCAGTGCGTCCTCTCCGCTGTAGTAGGCTGCGCGCGCCAAGTGCCACAGGGCCGGAATCTGCTTGGTCTTGTCCTTCTGAAGCAGCATCGCGTTGCCCAGGGCGTAGGAGATATTGCCCGCGTTTGGCTCCCACTTCAAATAGTCTGTGTAGAGCGTCTCGGCCTTCAAATAGTCTTTCCGGGCCATCGCGATCTGTCCCAGCGTCTTGCGCGCGCTAGCTTCCTGTACTTTCTTCTCCTTGAGCTCTTCCGGTTTGGTCTTGTCCTTGTAGAGCTCAGGAATCAACGCCAGAAATTGTCTGGTGTAACCCTCGCCCTTGTCGTACTTGGTGGGGTCACCGAGGCTGGTGGTCAGTGACATCAGAAAGAACAGGCCCGGCGCGCTCTTCGGGTTGATCGCCAGCAGTTCCTCGCAGGCCCCCCACATCTCCTGGCCTTTTCCTAGCGCCTGGTAGGTCTGAACCAGCACCATGGCGCGGTCTTCCTTAAACTCGCTTTCGGGGTACTTCTGTTTCCACTGATCGATCAATTCGATCCGCTTGGTATTGGGAGCCTCTTTGTTTACCAGTTGGAGGAGATCGAATTCGGCCTGGTCCTTAACCTTCTTGGCCTCTTGTGAAAAAGCACCGGCCACACCCCAGGTCGATGCCAGAAAAAACGCCAATGCCCTCTGCTTAGCCCTGCCTGCCACACTCGCCTCCTTCCAGAGGTTTCTTGAATTTTGCCCGTTATGCGATCTGACGATTATAGCCCGGCGCCAGACGCGGGGCCGACGAAAGTTGCTTCGTCGGAGTATAGCGAAATCGATTCGGGTGCCGCAACGCACCCTGGCACGCCCAAAGCCAGGTCTCGCCGTCCAGCCGCACACGCATTCCCTCTGCCTGAATAGACTCCAAAGGATTTCGATAGGTTCCCGGTTTCTTGTGCTACGATCACCAATTCAAATGCGTTACGTCGACCTTGCGATGATCCTGGCCTATCTGGTTGGCATTACACTGTTTGGCGCGCGGTTCCGTGGGAGCCAAAAAACGTTGCGCGACTACTTTCTAGGCGGTAGAAACACGCCGTGGTGGGCCATCGCCTTCTCGATTGTTTCGGCCGAAACCTCCACGCTCACCGTCATCGGCACGCCCGCCATCTCCTACAACGGCAACTTCGGTTTCCTGCAGGTGGTGTTCGGCTACCTGCTGGCGCGCATCGTCATCGTGACCCTGCTGCTGCCGCACTATTTTCGGGGCGAGATGTTCACCGCCTACGAACTGATGCAGCGTCGCTTCGGGGGCCGGATTCGACGGTTCACGGCCGGATCGTTCCTCGCTTTGCGCGCCATGGCAGAGGGCGTCAGAGTGTTTGCCATCTCCATCGTCATCTCTATTGTGCTCGGCACCGGTGAAGCGGTTTCCATTTTTCTGATCGTCTGCCTCACGCTTTTTTACACTTTTGAAGGCGGTCTGACGGCGGTCATTTGGACCGACGTGATTCAGATGATCCTCTATGTGGCCGGGGCCGTGCTCAGCCTGTTTGTGATTCTGGGCCATATCCCGGGCGGCTGGGATCATGTCATGGCTGTCGCCGGCGCCAAGTTCTCGGTGTTCGATCTACGCACGGATTTCCTGGCGCCAGATTTTTTCTCGCGGACCTACAGCATCTGGGCCGGGGTTATCGGCGGCTGTTTCCTCACCACGGCGAGCCACGGCACCGAACAATTAATGGTGCAGCGATTGCTAGCGGCGCGGAACGAAGGCGAGAGCCGCAAGGCGCTGCTGGCCAGTTGGGGCGTGATCCTGTTTCAGTTCGCGCTGTTCCTGCTGATCGGCGTGCTGCTGTTCGTCTACTACCAGGATGCCCACCTGCCTCCGCCGAATCCGCCAGACCGAATCTATCCGGCTTTTGTATGGAGCCACCTGCCGCCGGGCGTAGCAGGCTTGATCATAGCCGCGATTCTGGCGGCGGCCATGTCCAACCTGAGCGCGGCACTGAACTCGCTGGCCTCCACCACGGTCATGGATTTCCTCAAGCCGCTCTCGCGCCGGGAGCGGAGTGACGAGGAGTGGCTTGGCCTGGCGCGCAAGGCGACAATCGGTTGGGGCGCGATCCTGTTCGGTATCGCCCTCATCGCGCAAGGTGTGCAATCGGTGCTCCAAGCCGGCCTGTCGATCGCCAGCGTGGTGTACGGCGCGCTACTGGGCGTGTTCCTGCTCGGTGTTCTTACTAAGCGTGTGGGCGAGTGGGCCGCGATTGCCGGCATGGTAGCCAGTTTGCTGACCATGATCTACGTGAAGGCCGGCACCTCGATCGCCTGGACATGGTATGTGGTGATTGGCACGGCCATTACGGTGTCGGTTGGATTGTTCGCTTCGCTGTTTGAAAACAAGAAGGAGTCCACACATGTCTGAAGCAGCAGCCGCTCCGCAGCTCCGGCGCGATCTCGGCTTATGGGGCGCGGCCGCCATCGTCGTGGGCACCGTCATTGGCAGCGGGATTTTTCTCGTGCCCAAGACGATGATCCAGAAGGTGGGCAGCGTCGAGACGGTCTTCCTCGTCTGGATCGCCGCCGGTCTCCTGTCGCTGGCCGGCGCGCTGACCTACGCCGAACTCGCGGCGTCGATCTCCGAAGCCGGTGGCGAGTACGTCTATCTGCGCGAAGCCTATGGCCCGTTCTTTGGATTCCTGTACGGCTGGACTCAGACATGGGTGGCCAAAAGCGGCTCCATTGCCACGTTGGCCACCGGCTTCTTCTTGTATCTGGCGAATTTCTTTCCGGGGTTGGAAGCCGTGCTGTGGTCAGCCGGCGGCCAGGGCTTCTGGCATGTGGAGTTGCGCACCGGCCAACTGGCGGCCATGGCGGTGATCGCCGGCCTCGGCCTGCTTAACTATTTCGGAGTAAAGGTGGGCGGCAATGTTCAGGTGGTCGTGACGGTAATAAAGGTGGCCTGCATCCTGGCCATCATCGCGGTTGGGTTATTCGCCCCGCAGGGCGCAGCCGTCAACCTCACCTCGTCCATCCCGGCCAATGCGGGATTCGTGGGATTCTTCGCCGCCATGGTGGCCGCCCTCTGGGCCTACGACGGCTGGAACAACGTCACAATGGTGGCCAGCGAGATCAAGAACCCCCAGCGCAATCTCCCTTTGGCGCTCACCGCGGGCACGCTGGCGGTGGTGGTACTGTATTTGGCCACCAACCTCGCCTACTTCTATGTGCTGTCGGCCGCAGACGTGGCTTCCAGTGACCGGGTGGCTGCCACAGCCATGCGCAAGGTGCTGGGCGAATGGGGCGCGGCTGCCGTCTCGGTAGCCGCCATGATCTCCATCTTTGCGGCTATCAACGGTTCGATACTCACCGGCTCGCGGGTGCCGTACGCCATGGCGCTAGATCGCCTCTTCTTCCCGTCCATCGCCAAGGTGCACCCGGAATACCGCACCCCGGCGTATGCCATTCTCCTGCTTTCCGGCTGGTCTTGCATGTTGGTGCTCAGCGGACGCTACAACGAGCTGTTTGAACTGGTGATCTTTGCCAGTTGGATCCTCTACGCGATGGCTGCCGCGTCAGTTATAGTACTTCGCCACAAACGCCCGGACCTGCCCCGTCCATATAAGACCATCGGCTATCCCGTGATGCCGATCCTCTTTGTTTTGGTGGCGATTTGCCTGCTGGGCAACACTTTTGTAGACTCCCCCCGCCAATCCTTGCTCGGATTAGTCCTGATATCGACCGGTTTCCCCTTCTATTTTTACTGGAAAAGACGCCGTCTGTTCTGAAATCGGAACAGACTACTTGAATCCCGCGAAAAAATACGTTATAACTTTGAGTGCGGGCCTCGCCGCCCGTGTTTTACATCGTTGTTCCGGCAACGGAACGCGTGTTGTGTGGGACACCATTTTACGAACCCCCGGGAGACACCAATGGATGTAGCAAAAATGCTCGCCGACTTGAAGGACGAGAGAGAACAGATTGAGGAAGCCATCCTCACGCTGGAACGTTTGGCACAGGGCCGTGGCAAGCGGCGCGGGCGGCCTCCGCTTTGGCTGCTGGAAGCGCGTAAGCGCAATCCGGAGGCTGCCTCCGCACCGGGCAACGGCGCCCCGGTGAAGGCGTCCAAGTCCAAGTCGGCTTCAGCTGGCAAAGACTAGTAGTTTGGGGGATGGCTGGCCTCGGCTGGCGTCAGTACAGCAGATGCTTCTGACGTCTGACGAGGAACTCCCGGAGCTCCGATTCGGCCTCCAGTTCAAGGTCGCGCCCGTCGCGGCCAGCCATCAATGAATTGATTAACTTGCGATTGGCCAGCAGCTTCCTATTGATCTCCCAGTCAAGCCTGCCTGGGAACAACTTTTGCAATCCCGCCATCAATTCAAAGCCAAATCCGCCCGCTGAAAACCGGTCTCTATCGGTGATCTGAAAGCGCACGCCTTCCACAAATTGACCGGCCAACATGCTGTCGGTGGGCTTGAAGCGAACCGGATAGACCCGCACCCCCGGAATGGACCGGGAATTCAGGTGCGCTGCCAATTCCCTACCCTTGATCCACGGCGCACCCACCTGTTCAAAGGGCGCATCGGTACCCCGTCCCACCGAATAGTTCTTCGAATACTCCAGTTGCGCCACCGCCGGGAACAGCAAGGCCGCCGTGAGGCTGCGAATGTTGGGCGAAGGATTAATCCAGGGCAAAGCAGTCGAGTCCCACCAGTCGCCCCGCTCCCAGCCCTTCATCGCTACGACGTCAAGCCGGGTTTTCCAGCCTTTCTCGGCCAAAGCCATTCGCGCGATCTCGCCCAGCGTCATCCCGTGCCGGAGCGGCAGACGATAGCAGCCAACGAAGCTTTCCAGCTCCGGTTCGAGCACAAAACCTTCGACACGAGTGCCGGTGATGGGATTTGGCCGATCTAGTACTACCACTGTTACATTTGCCTTTCCCGCCTCTTCCATCGTATTAAGCAGGGTGCACATGTAGGTATAAAAGCGCGCGCCGATGTCCTGGATGTCGAAAACCACCACGTCCATCTTGGCTAGCAGCTCGGCCGACGGGCGTCGATTGGCCCCGTTGTAGAGGCTCATCACCGGCACGCCCGTGGCTTTGTCCTTGGAGTCTGCAATGTTCTCGTGATCTTCGGTGCCGGCGATGCCGTGCTCGGGCGCCAGCATGGCCACCACGTTTACCTTCGTCGCGGTCATCAGATCCACCGAGCGGCGGCCGTCCCGGCTCAGCCCGGTGTGATTGGTGATCAGACCGACGCGCTTGCCCTTAAGCCGCGCAAAGCCCTCGGACGCCAGCACGTCGAGCCCGGTCAGCACGTCGCCGTTGCGGTGGGCCACGCGGCGGAGCCCAGCGGTCGTTTCGTTGTAGGAGGTGAAGAGGACACCTGGGCGCTCGAGGCCGGCGTGGAGAGCGGCGAGGGTGGCCACGCGTCCACGCAAGGAGTTGACGGGCGGCCGGCGCATCGGGTGGACACTGTTTCCCAGCAGCACGACGTAGGTCTGGCTGCTGGGGTCAATCCAAACTGACGTCCCCGTGAAACCGGTGTGGCCATAGGAGCCGAACGGAAACAACTCGCCCCGATTGGCTGAATAGCGCGAATCCATATCCCAGCCCAGCGCGCGCAGCGTAGGCTGATCCATTGGTGTTTGGGGCTCGGTGAACTTGCGAATGGTGGCGGGTTGGAATAAACGGCGGCCATCGGACGTGACCCCGAGGCGCAGCATCATCTCGGCGAATCGGCCCAGATCGGCGGCAGTGGAAAAGAGCCCGGCATGCCCCGCTACGCCGCCCATGAAACGAGTGGTGGGGTCATGGACAACGCCTCGCAGCGGCGCCGTCATGCCGGCTTCCTGTTCGGTGGGAGCAATGCGCGCCCGCCACTCAGCCGGAGGGCGAAAGCGAGTATCCTTCATCCCCAGCGGGCCGAAGACTTGCTCTTCCACAAACGCATCGAGCGTCTTGCCGGAGAGCTTGCGCACGATTTCGCCCAGCAGAATAAAGTTGATATCGCTGTAGACGAAGCGCTCGCCCGGTGCATGGCCGGGTTTGTCGGCCAGCGCCAGGTGAATGCCGGTTTCATAGCCGCTCCAGACGGGCTTAAGATCGACGTCCGGGCGGAGTCCGGAAAAATGCGTCATCAGCAGCCGGACCGTGATGTCGTTCTTCCCGAATTCGGGGAGGTAGTGGGACACCGGATCATTCAGCCGCACCTTGCCCTGCTCAAACAACCTCATCATGGCGCTGGTGGTAGCAATCACTTTGGTGAGCGAGGCAATGTCAAAAACGGTGTCCGCCGTCATGGCCTCGTGGGTGGGTTGCAATGCTCTGGAGCCGTAGGCTTTGCGATAGAGAACCTGGCCTGGCTTTCCGATCTGGACCACTGCGCCCGGGAGTTCGCCCTTGGCCACGGACTCATTGACCACCCGGTCCAGGTCCGCGGCGCCGGGGTAGGCATTCTGGGCCAGCAGCGTCGCGGGGACTACCAGAATGAGCGACGCAGCCAGTCTCATCCAAGCAACCTGGTGGCGATCGATTCCAGCAGCGCGGCAAGCTCGGTATCCTTCTCCGTAATGCCGCCGGCGTCGTGCGTGGACAGGTCGATCGTGACGCGATTCCAGACGTTCGCCCATTCCGGGTGATGATTGCGCGCCTCAATGGCTACCGCCGCCGTCGCCATGAATCCAAAGGCGTGTATGAAGTCTCGAAATTTGTATTCGCGATGGAGCTTGCCGCTATCCAGCGTCCACCCTGGCAGGCCGGCCAGCGCCTTTTCAATCTTCTTCGCAGTAAGTTTGGTCATGTTAGGTTCGTCCATTCATCGGAATCATTGCCCCGGTCACGTCGCGGCCCGCATCGGAGCACAGCCACAACAGGAGTGAACCGATCGAGGCGGGCTGCACCCATTTGCCGGCATTCGCCGCGCCCATTGCTTTTCGATTGGCCCCGGTGTCAATTGTACCGGGAAGCACGGCGTTGACCGTGACGCCGGAGTTTTTGAGCTCAGCGGCGGCCGAGCCAGCTACCGCGATCAGCGCCGCCTTCGACGCTGCGTAAGCGGCATAATGCGAGGGCGGATCCAGCGCGGCCTGCGAGCCCACGACCACCACGCGACCGCGGCCGGCGGCCCGCATAGTGGGAATCGCGGCGCGCATCATCGTGACGGCGGACCAACAGTTGATGGACATCATCTGCTGCCATTGATCCACCGGCGTCTCCGCCACCCCATCGCCTCCGGCAAAGCCGCCCACCAAATGAATGAGTGCGTCAAGGCGGCCAAAAGTAGAGAGCGTGGTTTGCACCAACGCCGAGGCGCTGGCCTCGTTGCCGGCATCGCCTTCCAGCCGGAGGTGACTGGGATCGGTTGACGCCGCTCCCGGCCAATGCCGCGCCACAGCCGCCACACAGAAGCCTGCGCCCAGGAACGTCTCGGTGACGGGTCCGCCCAGTCCGCCGCTGGCTCCGGTGATTAACGCAACAGGCAGTGTTATTTCCAATGCCCCAGTGTACAAAACCCACCTCCAGGCTCCAAGATAGAAGGGTGTCCGACATCCTACCCGCCCTGCGCATGAATCTGGATTTTATGGCCAGCCCGTCTGAAGAGCACCCGGGTTTGTTGATCCGAGATCCATACCAGTTCTCAGACAAGACGTTGATTATTCCGCCGCCTATCGTACCGGCCCTGGAGCTCTTCGACGGCGCTTCGACGAAGCTCGATCTGCACAAGGCCCTGGTGGAGATCACCGGAGACCTGCAGGTGTCTGAGTTGGCCAGTCACCTGACGGGCGCGTTGTCGGAAGCCGGTTTTCTCGAAGACGCCAGCTATGAACGTATGCGCGAGGCGGCCAAGTCTGCCTTTGCGGCGGCGCCCATTCGCGAGGCTTCGCATGCCGGCGCCGCTTATCCGGACGATGCCGCCGAAATCCGCCAGGTGTTCGGCGAGTACATGCAGACCGCCGAACCACTGGCGCCGATGACCAATCTTGTGGGGATCGCCGCGCCGCATGTGTCGCCATGGGGTGGTGCGGAGAGCTATCGCGACGCCTACCTCGCCCTCACACCCGGCTACCGCGAACGGGTGTTCGTCGTGCTCGGCACGTCGCACTACGGCGCCGGTGAGCGCTTCGGCCTGACGCGCAAGAATTTCGTAACACCGCTCGGCGAGTCTCGCACCGAGACCGCGCTTGTGGATCGTCTGGCGGCCGCCGCTCCCGGGGCCGTCGAGATGGAAGACTATTGCCATCGCAACGAGCACTCGATCGAATTCCAGGTCGCGTTTCTCCAGCACATCTACGGAGCCGATGTGCGCGTCCTTCCCATCCTCTGCGGTCCCTACGCCAAGAGTCTCATGGAAGGCGGCCTACCAGAGGACGACGAGAACGTGCGGCGCTTTCTGGGCGCGTTAGGCGAGCTGCACGCGACGCACTCAAAAGAACTGCTGTGGGTGCTGGGAGTCGACATGGCACACGTGGGCCGGCGCTACGGCAACCCGCAACCGGCCACCGCCTATCAGGATCAGATGCTCACCGTTTCAGCGCGGGATAAGGACCGCATCGAGCGCATCGCCGCCGGTGACGCCCGCGGCTTCTGGGACATGGTGCAGCCCCATCATGATGACCTCAACTGGTGCGGCTCCTCGGCCTTCTACACTTTCCTGAAAGCGGTGCCGGAGGCGCGTGGGCAATTGCGGCGATACCAACATTGGCAGATCGATCCGCAGAGCGTGGTGAGCTTTGCAGCGATGAGCTTCGGCGCTTGAGGACGCGACTTGCGTCCCCAAACAGGCACGGCCTCTACTATTGCACCTTGAGAGAGCCGAGAATCGCGGTCGAGGCGGGCTCGTTGACAATAGATCCGGGAAGAGCTTCAAATCCAATGTAGGCAGAAATTTGGAGCCTTCCGGATTTGTAGAGACAACGATCAACGGCAATGTCGATACAAGACTGGCACTGGCTTCGCGTTTGTACGAACAGTACGCCCGCCCGCCGAGTTCCATCTCGCGGTTCCCTGCGCCACTTCCCAGGATCGTGGCGTAATGCGAGACTGCACCGACCGGTTGCCTCAGCATGCGACGGCAACGATAATTAGGGCTTGGCAGGGAGGTCATCAGTGGCAATGCGAACGACCAAGAAGCCTAACGGCTCTCCAAGCGCCAAGGCACCGGAGCACAACAATCCAACCGCTGTCAGGGACTTATTAGCCTCGTTGGGCCATCCGCTGAAGCCTGTTGTCGAAGCTGTTCGGGAGACGATTCTCGGTGCCGACGATCGCATTACGGAGGGTATCAAGTGGAACTCCCCAAGCTTCTATTGCTGCGGATGGTTCGCGACCATCAACCTCAGAAGGGCTCATGGTGTGCTCGTTGTCCTTCACCACGGCGCGAAGGCGCGGCCGGACAGCGAGCTTAGTCTCTTGATCAAAGACCCAGGTCAAATCCTTGCTTGGCCCTCGCGCGACCGCGCTCAAGCATCGTTTGCAAGCGCGGACGACTTCAAAGCTAAACGCTCTCACTTTGCGAGCGTCATCCGCCAGTGGGCGGCCTATCAAGTGCAGCTTTCAAGCGGGTGATGCAAATCGCCGTGGATCCCCCGAGAAGACAGGTACAGGCCGGTACCTGTTGGCGGTCGTTATTGAGGACTAGGCTGGAGCTAAGCCTAGGCGGCGCGGTTCGACTGACTCACCGCCGCCATTCGTCTTGCAGAGACACCTCATCGATTGTCAAGATAGCAACATGCAAACTGTCTTCGAAGCGGCGGGCGGAAGCGACGGCCTCCACCGCCTTGCCGACGCGTGGCATCGTCGCGCAATGGCCGACGAGGTGGTAGCCCATGCCTTCAGCCACGGCTTCCATCCTGAGCACGTAAAGCGGCTCGCGGCTTACTGGGGAGAGGCGCTCGGAGGACCGGCCATGTATTCCACTTCCTACGGCGACGAAACTACCGTCGTCAAGATGCACAGCGGGAACGGGGCGCACCAGGAAATGGATCACCGCGCGATTGCTTGTTTCGACCAGCTCTGATCGATGCCGGAATTGCCGCCGATTCTGTTTTGCGCCAAGTGCTGCACGACTACTTCGCCCGGGCCACCACGACAACGATGGCCCGCTACCATCGGTCCCCGGATGATGTGCCCAGCGGCCTCGGCATCCCGCATTGGTCTTGGGACGGGCTTCAATCGTAGGTATGAGTCACCACTTCGAAAATCTGACCCCCGTCGCGAAGCCGCCCGGTCCGGCCGGCTGGGTGAATCCACGCTGACGGCGATATCGGCAACAGCGAGTACATCCCGCGCTTATTCGATCCGCAGCACTTCACCAGGCATGACGGCCCCCACTGCGCGCAACGCCGCCGGTACCAAACGCTTCAGATCTGCGAGCCGATTGGTTGGCGCGCACAGAATCGGGATTGCGATTCTTCGGCGCTCAAGATTCTGTTGGTAGGGGATCTCTTGATCCGTGGTGATCATGAGCTCGAAACCCGCCAATTCTGCGGCAGCTCAGCAAAACGCCATTCTTCAGGCCCGCCAGTTTCGCGTAGGCTGCCGTTTGGCAATCGTGACCGATAAATAGAAGGCGCAGCCTTTGGTCAACGCACTCATAGATCAGGATTTTCATGGCGCAAGGTTCGCACTAGACCCGCGCCAGGCGAAGTTCTTTGCATTCTTCCAGGACCTGGATGGCAGGTTCGCGGCTAATCGTTGGGAACCCCTCCAAGAATTCATCCAAGAAATCACCGTTCTCAATATAGTCGAACAAGGTTTGCACGGGAATCCGCGTTCCGCGAAATACGGGCGCTCCGTGCATTACTTCGGGGTCCCTTGTGATGGCCTGCTGCATGATTCTATTGTTGCTCAGAACACACCACGGGCGACAGCCCACGATCAACGGCGCAGTGTAGCGGAGACTGGTACCGGCGCCGGCTTCGTGCCACTTAGCGACTGTAAAAAAATAAGTGTAGCAATAAAACCATTTTTGGCCTAGAATGTTCTCGTGGCTAGTGAGTCCGAGATCAAACTGCGGTTCTCACAGTTGGAGGCGTGGCTGGATGAACGCTCGCGGCGGTTGTGGGCTGCGGCTGAGAGCATGGCCCATGGGCGGGGCGGCATATCGCTGGTCTCTCGCGCCAGTGGCGTTTCCCGGCGAGCCATCGCGGTGGGTTTGACGGAATTACAAAGGAAGCCGGAAGCCTCACCGGGGAAGGGCCTTCCAATCCGTCAAAAGGGCGGTGGCCGGAAGAAGACGTCGCTCAAAGATCCGGCTCTCCTGTCGGATCTGGAAAAACTGCTGGAGCCGACGACGAGAGGGGACCCTCAGTCTCCGCTTCGTTGGACCTGCAAAAGCGTACGCAATCTGGCTGCGGAACTGCAAGCTCAGGGACATCAGGTAAGTCATATGCTGGTGGCGGAACTCCTACACCAGCAGAAATACAGCCTTCAGGCAAATCGCAAGACGAAAGAGGGCTCTTCGCATCCGGACCGCAATGCGCAGTTTGAGCATATCAATGCGCGGGCCACGGCGTTCCTGACGGGCGGTCAGCCGGCGATTTCGGTGGACGCGAAAAAGAAGGAACAGGTCGGGGAATATAAGAATGGCGGTCGCGAATGGCATCCCAAGGGCCAGCCCGAATCGGTCAAGGTGCACGATTTCGAAAAGCAGAAAGACACTCCCTATGGAGTGTACGATCTGGGTCTGAATGCGGGCTGGGTCAGTGTGGGCACCGAT